>CANHCU010000004.1 GCA_947459185.1 Planctomycetaceae bacterium
TCGGAACTGTTCCTCGGAGGCGGCTAATTTCTTCGACACGGCGTCGCGATCGGTGACATCGCGCCATGTGAAGCTGACCTGCTCCCCGTCCCGAACGGCACGGATATCGATCCGCCGCTGTCCAGCCGCGCCGAGAGGAAACGGAAACGCATCGATGGCAGCAGGACGACCGGTATCGGCGATGTCGGCCAGGATGGTCAGGAGCCCCATCGACTCGGCAGTGGGATACACCTCGAGGAGACGACTCCCCGTGAGATGGTCGCGGTCGATGCCGATCCAGCCGCAGGCTGCCGGGTTCGTATTGTCGAAGATGAAATCGACAATGCGGCCAGCGGCGTCCCGCACCGGTTGCATGACCACATGCGGATCGAACAGGCTCTCCAGCATGGCGTTGAGCCGCGCCCGTTCGGCCTCCCATGCCGCCGTGGCGCGGTGGAGTTGCCGCAGGACGCAGGCATAGCGAAACGCCAGAGAGGCGATCAGACCGACGGCCGCGGCCACGATCGCCGCCAGCGGCCACCAGCCAGCCCCACCCGGCACGATGAATGCCGCTGAAGGGAGGTGCGTCGTGAACATGGCAAACCTTAGGTGGGCCAGAGTGGCGGGGACAGAGCGGGGGAGCTGTCACAGTGCCGCCGCGGCCACGTTGTTGCAACAGGATCGCTGTTTCCGCGGGGTGTCCTGCCCAGACCGCGTGGTTTGCCCCCACGGTGATGTGAGAGCATCGGACGTCAGATCAAGGGACACCTGGCATCCCCGCCCAGGGACACTGCCCCCCCTTGGGTGTGGTTTGGTGTTTCTTCTCACTTCGGCCTTCCCTAGAGTTCCGCACCTTCTCTGACCTAAAGCCTTTGCGCAGGCGTTCTCTCCAGGCAGTCGCTCCAGGCGGTCTCTCCAGATGGAACTTGCTCTTCCCCACGTTGTCGTCTGGACCACCGGCCCGGGGCTCGGGTCCGACCTGGTCGCGGCGTTGGCCGCCCATCCCGTGGAAGTGTCGGAGATCCGGGGCCAGGTCGAGGCCGAGCGGGCCGCCACCAGTCGCCCGCCACTGCTGGTGGTGCTGGTCTGCCCCCTCGACGCAGCCGCCCGGGTCGCCGCATCGGCGAAGACGTTTCCGGGGGTGCCGATCCTGCTCTACACACACCTCCCGGCGACCCTCGCCCCGGCAGACAGGCCGGTTGGTGTGGTGATCGAGGAGCAGTCGGCCAACCAGCCCATTTCTGAAATCTGCTGGCAGGTGGCCGAGGTCTTGAGCCGGACGATCCGCAGTTCCCAGACACCCGAGCGCCGCCTTGGGCCGATGCGGATCGAACTCGATCGGAAGGGCATCGTGGGTCCGGCATTCAACCTCCGCGGCATCTGGTTTTTTCCCGGCCCCTGCCCCCAGCCGGGGGAGTCCTTCCTGAATTTCTTGCAGTCCGAAGATCGCGGTCTCTTCACCCGCTATCTCGAACTCGCGAGCGAAGGGGCGTTGTCGTTCTTTCCCGTGCGTGTTCTCGATCGCAGCGGTGCAGCCCACCCGATGCATGCCGGCCTGCGGTTCACCGGGGCTGGCGGGGTCGATCTGATTCTCCAGCCGCTCATCGACTGCGCACCGATCGTCGGCCGCCGGCGCGGCACTCGCGATCCGCTCACCGGGCTGATCGACCGCTGGGAACTGTGGCGGCAGATGGAACAGCGTGGTGCGTCGGCCGGGCCGGCCTGTGTGCTCTTTGCCAAGCTCGACGCCTTTGAGTCGATCGCCACCACGATGAATTTCCAACAGGTAGACGAGGTCTTCGATCGCGTGGCCTCGGCGATCACCCGTGTGTTTCCCTGGCCGGCGCAGCCCAGTCGACTGACCGGCGGAGCCTTCCTTTGCCTCATCACCGACACGACCGCAGAGCGGCTCAGGACGCGGGCCCAGCGACTGATCCAGTTGGTGAATCGCATCGGTGGCGAGGGGGTCTTCAACGAACTGCGGTTTGGCATGTCGATCGGCATCGCCGATGTGATCGACGGAGATCACGACCTCGCGGTGCGGCTCGCGGAGACGGCCGTGCGCGAGGCCCGCGCTGCCGGCGGCAATCGCGTCGTCATCGCCGGGCCGGACACACTGGTGCATCTCCGGGTTGGCGACCTTCAGTCCAACATAGACCTCGATACCTGGGAGCTCTGGCTGCAGCCCGTGGTCCGTGGGATAGACGGCAAGCCGGAGTTTCACGAGGCCCTGGCGCGATTCGGCACCGCCCCGGAACCCAAAATCACCCGGCCCGATTTTTTCATCAGCGGCCAGCTGACGGGACTCCTGGAACGCTTCGACCGGATCGTGATGCTGCGTTCTCTGGAACTGCTCACGGCCCATTCGCAGCTGCGGCTCTCGGTGAATGTGACCCGCGAGACCTTTGCGTCGGAGTCATTCCCAGAGGCGGCGATCGGCATGGTGCGAGACTCGCAGATCGATCCCAGTCGGATCATCATCGAGATTTCTCCGGTCTGCCTGACGCTGCCTGAGGATCTCGTCAGACCGCGACTGCAGCATCTCGAAGATGCCAGCATCGCAGTCGCGCTCGACGACTTTGGCAGCGGCGTCTGCTCCCTGCGGCATCTGACCGACTTCCCGATCGCTATGGTGAAGCTCGACGAACTCGTCACGAGTTACGTCGCCGACGATCCGCTGCAGCGGAATTTCGTCCGCATGGTCGTGAACCTCTGCCGCGCCCGCGGCATCCGCACGGTCGCCGAATGGACGCGGACGATCGAGCAGATGCAGCGGCTGGCCGAGGACGGCGTCGAACTTTTTCAAGGCGAGCTCCTCGGCATGCCCATGCCCCCGACGGAAGTCCTGCCACCACGTACGTCACCGCAGCCGAGGCCATGAGGACCGTGCAGCCTCACATGATCCTCAGACTGATCACCATCTTCTGTGTCGGCGTGCTGTCGCTCATCGGCGCGGCAGTGGAGGCGGCCACGCCCTTCGAACGTGGGTTACAGGCCGAAAGCGAACTACGCATCGATGAGGCCCGTGAGCTCTTTCGGGAGGCGCTCGTGGAGAATCCCGACACTCCGGGTGTGGCCGAACACACCGCCTGGTTTCTGTTTCTGAACGGGTTCCAAGACGAGGAGTGTCGCGATCTGTTGCGCCGGGCGGCGTCGACTGCGCAGGAACCCGCGGCGATGGAGCGAGCCGCCCGCTTCATCGAGCGCAAACTCGGCCAGCGGGGGCCACCCGATGCAGAGGAACAGGAAGCGACGAAGACCTTCCACGACCTGATGATCAAGCGGGCAGCCGAGGGCAGCGATGAGCAACGAGGCGGGGCTCTGGTCGATGCCGGCGACTTCGAGAAGGGCATTCCCCTCCTGCAAAAAGCGCAGGCCGCCGATCCGACGAACGGCCCGATCTCGCTCCGTCTGGCACGGGCCCACGTCTGGGCCCAGCAGCTGCCGGAGGCGGATGCCACTTATGAGCAACTCATCAGGCAGTATCCCGAAAACCCCACCCTGCTCCTTGAAGGCAGTCAGGTGGCCGCGGGCCGGGGAAATGTCGAGCGGGCCGAGACGCTCCTCGCCGCGGCCGAAAAGGTCCGGCCCGAAGACCCGCGGATCCTCCGCGATCGGGTAGGCCTGGAGGCAAAGCGAGCTGAGCTGGCCGCAGCCGCCAAGCAGAAGCCGGCTGCGGCAGCGCCAGAAAAAATGGCCGCTGCGCCACCTGAAAAAATGGCAGAGAAACTGCCGGATGTCCCGCCGGAGAAACCGGCCGCAGCCCAGCCTGAAGAACTCCCTGCCCCCAAGCCGTCACCGGCTGCAGACACCGCCTTTTCCCGGGGCGAGAAGGCCGAAAAGCAGCTGCAGATCTACGAGGCCCGCGATCTCTTCCGGCAGGCGCTTCGAGAAACCCCCGATGCACCGGGCGTCGCCGAGCACACCGCATGGTTTCTTTTCTTGAACGGATTCCACGACGAGGAATGCCTCAACGTGCTCCGGCGGGCGGCGCCAAAGTCGGAGCAGCCCGCCGCGATGGAGCGGGCAGCCCGTCACGTCGAGCGGGAACTCGGCCTATGGGGACCCGCCGACCAGCAGGAAAAGGCCGCCAAGCGGGCGTTCGACCAGAGTCAGATCGCCAAGGCTGCCAGCGGCACCGACGAGCAACTCGGCGGCGCCCTGGTCGATGCCGGCGAATTCGCGGAGGGCATTCCGCGGTTGGAGAAGGCGCTGGCCGCCGATCCCACAAACGGTCCGCTGGAGCTGCGGCTGGCGCGAGCCTACGTCTGGGCGCAGCGGTCGGCAGAAGCAGACGCGGCGTATGGCCGGCTGCTGCAAAAGCATCCCCGCAACCCGGTGCTCCTTGTGGAACGCAGCCGGGTGGCGGCCGACCGCAACATGCTCCATCGCGCCCGCGGGATGCTGATCGCGGCGGAGCAGGCCCGCCCGCGCGACGCGCGAATCCTGCTCGAGCGGTCACGCGTGGAGGCGAGGCTCGTCAATCGGCGGGCGGCCCTCGATGCCGTGGACAGAATGCTTCCCCGGGATCAGGCCTCAACGCTGGCCATTCTGGCCAGGGCGCGGGCGGAGCATTACAGGGGCCAGTTTGGCCCAGCACGCGACGCCTATATCTGCGTGCTGAATTCAGCCCCCTACCTCGAGGAGGCGGCCCACGGTCTGTCGGAGTGCCGCATGCGGCGTGGTGAACTCGGCAGTAGCGACGCCCTGCTCGGCACGTGGATGCCCATGGAGCGGAGCCTCGACTGGACGTCGCGGACCGACCTCTTCGCGGAGTTGACCGACCCTGGCATCGGCGCCGACTATGCCACCTACTCGAATTCGCTCGGCTACTTCGAGCACGACTTCGGCCTCGATGGCTATTGGCATCCCACGCCGGAGACGGAAGTCCGGCCGTCGCTCGTGAATTCCATCTTCACACAGTCCGGATTCTCGAGCATCGACCGGCAGGGAGCGCTCGTGGACGTGAATCACCGACCGGAGGACTGGGTGGCAACGCACGCCCGCCTCGGCGTGAATGGCTACACGAACAACTGGGTGAGTCCCGTCGGCGGATTATCCACGGAGTTCTTCCCGACCCACTGGCTCGACATCGGCTTCGGCGCGGAATACTTCAACCTCATCGACTTCCAGCCTCCTTTCGGCATCGGCATCTACGACATCGTCACCACGATCGGCGGCGTGGGGAACAAGATCTCGAGCACACAGGGTTTTCTGCAGCTGCGCGTCCGGCCCTGGGCGGGCTGGACGCTCTACGGTCGGTCGCGGGTGGCCTCCTTCTCCGACGGCAATCTGTTTCAGGACAATTACGCAGAGGCGAACTACGACTTCAGGCCCGGCGGCCCCATCCGCACCCGCGCGGGAGTCGCCTACTACTTCCTCGCGCTCGCCGAGGACGCGGAACTCTATCAGCAGGTGCCGGGCGGGCCGATCACGGCCGCCTACTATTCGCCCGCGGCCCTCGACGTCATTTCCTACAATCTCGAAATGTCTGGCAAGCCCCGGGAACGCATGGAAGTCGGCGGCGAGGGTCATCTCTACCAGATCCTTGAAAACAGCGGACTCGGTGTCGGCATCTTCCTGTTCGCCAAGCAGCAGCTGGAAAGCCCGTTGAGCGTGCTGCGGTTCGACGCCCGCTATTTCACTCAAAACCGTGGCCTCACCCGGCAGAGCAAATCGGCCGGGTCGTATGACGCGCTCAACTTTGTGATCAGCTATGACCGCCGTTACTGAAGGTCGGGCCAGACGGTTTCACGACGCCGCGCTTCGCAGCGCCGGCCGCCGCAATCTGGCGATCTTCGTCATCGCGCTGGGCTCGGGTCTCGTCTACCTCAGCTGGCTCGCCACGATCATCAACTGGGCGCACCCCTGGGCGAGCGGTGCATTCATGCTTGCCGAGATCATCTGCGCCGTCAGCGTTTTCCTCTGGGGGGAGATGCTGATGAGCAAACGCGAGCATCCGTCGGAGGGGCTGCCCTGGCCTGGCGACCCGCCGCCGGTGGATGTGATCATTGCCGTCTGCCATGAGCCGATGGAGGTGTTCCGGCCCACCGTGGAGGCCGTCGCCAAGATCGACTACCCGCACTTCCGCGTCACGATCCTCGACGACGGGCAGTCACACGAGGCGCAGGAGTTAGCCGAGACATATGGGTTTGCCTACACCGCGAGGCAGCGGCGGCACTTCGCCAAGAGCGGCAACCTCAATCATGGGCTGGAGATCACGTCAGCGCCGTTTGTGATGACCCTGGATGCAGACCAGGTGCCACGGCCGGAGATCATTTCTCGGTTGATCGGCTTCTTTCAGGTGCCCCAGATCGGATTCGTGGCCAGCCGGCAGGAGTTTCACGTTCCGGCAGGCGATCCCTGGGGCAATCGCGATACGGTCTTCTACGACGCCATGCAGCCCGGGAAAAACGACGCCAATGCCGCCATCTCCTGTGGCAGCGGCGTGGTCTATCGCCGGCAGGCCTTGGAAGACGTGGGCGGCTTTCCGACATGGAGCATGGTGGAGGATCTCTATGTCTCGATGCTTCTGGAACAGCGGGGATGGCGGGGCGTCTATTACGACTATGCCCTCACGGAGGGAACCGCACCGACCGACGTCTTCGCCCAGCAGCAGCAGCGGTGGCAGTGGGCAGTGGATGGCCTGCGGATCATGTTCTGGCAAGCCCCGCTGTTCGCCGCGGGGCTCGACCTGCGACAGCGGCTCAACTATTTCCACTTCGGCTGGCACTACCTCATGTATGGCATTGCCTACCCGATCTTCTTTCTGACCCCCATCTGGAGCCTGTTCACCGGCCGGTTCGTGATCACCGCGCCGATCTGGCTCTTCCTCTGCTACCGCATCCCGTATCTGGTCTGCATGCGGCTGATGACCTGGTTCATGACGGAACGGTCTCACGATATGAAGGCATTCCAGATGCAGGTAGGGCTCTGGCCCGTGTATCTCTCAGCCATCGGCACGGCGCTGACCCACCCCTTCACGCGGCCGGACTACCGGGTCACCCCGAAGGTCGTACGGAGCACGACTTTTCTCCGTCGGGCAATGGCCATCTGGCCTCACCTCGCAATCATCGCTGCCTCCGTGGCCGCGGTTGCATATGGAATCCACTATCAGGTTGCCCCTCCAACCTACCTCGCGGTGCTGACGTTCTGGTGCGCGTGGTCGATCGTAGCGCTGTCTCGCTACACGGTGGTCGCACTCTTTTCGGATCGGTTCCTGCAAAAAAGGTGACAGCCACCTTTTTCGTCAGCCGAACCGTGCGGTGCTGAAGAGGGCGTGGCCCCGCAGGAACTCGGCGGCCGACATGCTCCGCTTCCCTTCGGGAACGAGCCGCCGGACAACGAGCCGCGTGTGCTCACCGCAGGCCACGACGAGTCCGGCGTCGTCCGCGGAGAGGATCGAGCCCGGAATAACGGCTGGAACAACGGTCAGATCAGCGGCGTGACCAGCCGGCGACTCATCGACAACCGCCACGTCCTCGAGCACCACTCGCACTGGCGGCCGGTCGGCCCCGGCGTGAAGAAAGGTCGTGGTCCGTGGCCAGGGCTCGAGCGCCCGCCGCATCCGCTCAATGCGGGCTGCCGGCAGAGACCAGTCCACGATCCCATCGGCCTTCGCGAGCCGCGGCGCGCGGGTGACACGGGCGGGATCCTGCGGAACGCCCGGCGTGCCGCCAGGCTCGGCGGCGACAAGCAGGTCGATCGCTTCGAGCACGGCGTCCACGCCCATCTCGGCGAGCCGGCGTTCGAGTTCGGCTGCCGTTTCAGCGATACCGATCGGCGTTTCCCGCACCGCGATCACGTTGCCGGCGTCGAGCGCCGGAGTCATGTGGATCACGCTTGCGCCAGTCGAGGCATCCCCTTCGAGAATCGCCCACTGGACCGGCGCCGCGCCCCGATGCCTGGGCAGAAGCGAGCCGTGCAGATTGATGCCGCCGTAGGGGGCGACGCCCAGCGCCGCGGGCGAAAGGATCTGGCCATAGTCGCAGACCACGAGCAGGTCGGGGCTCAGGGCCGCGACCGCCGCGATCGCCTCGGGATCATTGATCCGCTCCGGGGCGAGGATCGGCACGCCGGCGGCATCCGCCGCGTCGCGCATCGGATTGGGAGGCGGCCTCCGTCCGGACGGCGCATGGGCGGGCCGCGTGACGACGGCGGCGACCTTGTGCGGCGATCGCAGGATCGCCTGGAAAGTTGGCACGGCGAACGGCCCCGTGCCCATCACCACGATCTTCAGGGCTCGCTTCGCTGAACTCAAGGTGGACGGACTCATGCTTTGCAGCGATCTGCTTCGAGCCGGTCGAGACGGGAGACGATCTCGTCATGGCCAGGCAATTCACCCCGTGACACCTGCCCCGTGAACACCTCGCGGAACGTCTCCAGCGCCCGCCTCGCCTCGATCGCCGCCACCTCCGGCAGACGGTCGGTAAACAGTTTGCCATCGAGGTGGTCGAACTCGTGCTGCACCACACGGGAGAGCAGTCCGTCGAGATCAAGCCGGATCGGCTCGCCTTCGAGCGACCAGGCTTCGACGACAATTTTCTCCGGGCGTCGCACGTCCATCCGCAGGCCGGGCAGGCTCAGGCAGCCCTCCTCCTGCACCGCGGTGCCGCGGGGACGGCTGAGCGATGGGTTGATAAACACCAGTTCCTCTCCGTGGCCCCGACGACCCGTCGTGTTGACGATGAAGATGCGGTAGGGCAGCGCGACCTGGTTGGCAGCGAGGCCGATCCCCTCGGCCTCATACATGATGTCGAACATCTGCTCGACGGCATCGCAGACAGCTTCATCGATCCGCACGAGCGGCTTCGCGGGACGCAGGAGCGCCGGATGGGGGTATTCGACGAGCGAGAGCGGGCCGATCGTACCTGCCGAAACCTGGGAACTGTCTGCCATGGGCCTGTGCGGGGAAGAAGGTGCGATGGAGGGAAGGGTGATATCGCTGCGTAGCTGCAGTCGGTTTCCCCAGCATCATACGCCGCCGTGCTACATTTCGCAGGTATGCTCCCCGCCACGCCAGCCCCGACGACGTCCACCCCTGCCGCCCCACGGTGGTTCGATCCCGCAGCGCTGCTCGCCACCTGCGGCGGACTGGGCCGGATCGGCTTCGCCCCGGGCACGTTTGGCGCGGCGGCGGGCACGCTTGTCGCACTGGCCCTTACGCGGCTGGCCCTGCCTCCCCTCATCGAGGCCGGCCTGCTCGTGGCCATCAACCTGATCGGCATCCCGATCTGCACACGGGCAACGCGAGCGCTCGGACGGGGCAAGGATCCTGGGGCGATCATCTATGACGAGGCCGCGAGCGTGCCGCTGGCGGCCCTGGTCGTGCCTGCCGCCAGTCGATCGCCGACGGTGCTGGTGGCCCTCTTCGTGCTGCACCGGCTCTTCGACATCACGAAACCGTTCCCCTGTCGCCGACTCGAACACCTGCCCGCCGGGCTCGGTATCATGGCGGATGACTGGGGAGCGGCGGCCTATGTGGCCGTCTGCCTCGCCATCGGCCGCTGGCTGGGCTGGCTCTAGAGCGGCCTCACCGCACCCGCGCCTCCCGCCGCCCGACACCATGCGACTGCTGCTGCTCGACCACGGGAGTTGCGACCACGACCACACCCGCGTGCATCACCGCCGCGCGGACCTCGGCCGGCTCGGCATTGCCGCCGCCGTCTGCGGCCCCTCGTCGATCCCGCAGTTGGAGCAGCCGAACGACGGTATGTATGGCATTCACCTCCATGCGATCGCGGCAGCATCGCACCGTTTTCTCGCGGCGGTACGGGAGGGCTCGGCGGAGTCGCTGCTGAGTGTTGTGCCCTCGCTCTCACCGCGGCTGCTGGGGCTCGTCCGCGAGACGGCGCGGCAGCTGATCGCCGAGGCGGTGGACGCCACCGATCCCGACGTGATCTTCGTGATGCACGCCGGACTCCTCGCCGATCTCGCGGCAGAGACCGGCGTGCCGGTGGTGGTACACGTCGCCCAGACCGACCTCACCGCCGCCGCGGCGAAGCCTTTGATGCGAACGCTCGTGGGCCGCGCGCTCGGCTCCTGCGAGACGGTGATCGCCGCCGACACCGCCGCGGCCGACATGCTCCGGGCTGGCTGGATCGAGCCCGACGACACCGAGCCACTCGACGTCTGGCCGCTTGGGCCGACATGCGCGGAACAGATCGCCTCCGCCTGCCGAACCGCCCTCACCCGCCGCCGCGGGTAAATCCCCTTCCTATCCCGTCGCTTGCGCTCAGGGCTTCTATCCGCGCATACAAGCCCCCGGCGCAAGCCGGGGGGGGATGGGCAGCCCCGAACCGCCGGCAGCTACGCTTTTGCCAGCAGCCGGTCGATCTCGCCAGAGTTGACCGCGTGGGCGAAGTCCTCGAAATCACGGTAGACCGCCCGGCTCGTCAACTGCACCACCCAGTTGTGTACCAGCGGCGTGATCGTGATCACGGTGCGGCCCTGCTGGTGGGCCTCCCACATCTCGATGGCCGTTCCCATCGACGCCTCGGGAACATAGGCCACCAGCAGGTCGAATTCGCGGCACATCTCGATGTGCCCCATGAACACCTCACCCGCCCGGCGTCGGTCGTACGCGATCGAATTGCCATGATTGGCGAATGGGTCGTAGACTTGCGAATTCGGCCAGTGCGACTGCACGAGGTCGCGAAGCGTGTCCCGATACACCTGATCGTGCACCAGTGCCGCCACGTGCGAGCCCTGCATGATCCCCGCGAGAAAAATCCGCATGAAAAAAGCTTCCCTGAAAACGTCCGTGAAACCGTCTCCGAAATCGTCTCGATCGGCGGCCGGCAGTGTAAGGCCTGCAGCCGCACAATCGCACACACGAGCGAATGCCTCGGGGTCGACCACGGCGGCTGCGACGAAGCCCGACCTTGCGGCTGCCCGTCGCACCGTGCTCGATCTGCTCGCCATTCCCGGCGGATCGGGCAACGAGAAGGCCGTGGCCGACCAGATCGTGAAGCGGCTGCGGGAGGCGGGCTGCCCCGCCGATGCCATCTCCTTTGACTCAGCCCACACGAAGACGCCGATCAAGGGCAACGTGGGCAATCTGATCGTGAAACTGCCGGGCACCGTGCCGGGCCCGCGACGGCTGTTCATGGCCCACATGGACACGGTGCCGGTCTGTATCGGCACGAAGCCGGTGGTGGCTGGCCGCTTCGTGAAGAGCGGCAATCCGGCGACGGGTCTCGGTGCCGATGACCGCGCCGGCTGCGCGGTCGTGCTCTCGACGGCGCTCGAGATCTTGAACCGCAAACTGCCCCATCCGCCGCTGACCTTCTTCTTCGCGATCCAGGAAGAGATCGGCCTCTATGGCGCGCGGTTCGCCAAGGCCGCCGACCTCGGCAAACCGAAGCTGGCCTTCAACTTCGATGGCGGTGCCGTCGAGAAGATCACGGTCGGCGCGACGGGCGGCTACCGCATGGACATCACCATCGAGGGGATTCCGAGCCACGCGGGCGTGGCCCCGGAGAAGGGCGTGTCGGCGATCGCGATCGCGTCGCTGGCCATCGCATCGCTCGTCGAGGACGGCTGGCACGGCCTCGTGATGAAAGATGGCAAGCGAGGCACGAGCAACGTGGGCGTGATCCAGGCCGGCTGTGCGACCAACGTGGTGGCCGAGTCGGCCATGCTGCGGGCCGAGGCGCGGAGCCACGACCCGGCGTTCCGCGGCAGGATCGTCAAGGCGATCGAGAAAGCCTTTGCGGATGCGGTCAAGAAGGTGCGCAGTGCCGAAGGCAAGACGGGCCGCGCGACATTCGATGGACATCTCGACTACGAAGCGTTTCGCCTGGCGGACGATGAGCCCTGCGTGGTGGCGGCACAGGAGGCCGTCCGCGGCCTCGGGCTTGTGCCCCGGCTCGACATTTCCAACGGCGGCCTTGATGCCAACTGGATGGCGGCCAATGGCATCCCCACGGTGACGCTCGGCTGCGGGCAGATGGAGATCCACACGACGAAGGAGCAGCTCGACCTCGACGCCTTCGAGGCCGCCTGCACCGCCGCCCTGCGGCTGGCCACCGCGTGAAGACCGGGCTGGCTGGACGACGGGCGGCGCGGCCGGTACCGTGAAATTTCCAAGGCCGGCCGAAACGGAGTTCATGAGATGGTCACCAAACGCGATCCCCTTGCCATCGATGCGGTGCACCGGGGCGACTGCCTCGATCTGGTGGCGCGGGTGCCCACGGGCAGCGTCCATCTGGCCTTCGCCGACCCGCCGTTCAACATCGGCTACGACTACGACGCCTACGACGATCGCCTGTCGGCCGACGCCTACCTCGACTGGTCCCGCAAATGGATGCGGGAGGTCGTCCGGGTGCTACGGCCCGACGGTACGTTCTGGCTGGCGATCGGCGACGAATACGCGGCCGAACTGAAGGTGATCGCCACGCGGGAACTGGGGCTCACCTGCCGCAGTTGGGTGGTCTGGTATTACACGTTCGGCGTCAACTGCAAGCAGAAGTTCAGCCGCTCGCACGTCCACCTGTTTCACTTCGTTCGCGATCCGTTGGCATTCACCTTCAATACAGACGCGATCCGCGTGCCCTCTGCCCGCGAACTCGTCTACGGTGACAAGCGGGCCAATCCCACGGGCCGGCTCCCCGACGACACCTGGGTGCTGCGTCCCCAAGACCTGCCCGAGGGCTTCGGCGCGGCGGAAGATACCTGGTACTTCCCGCGGATCTGCGGCACGTTCAAAGAGCGGTCGGGCTGGCATGGCTGCCAGATGCCGGAGCAGTTGCTGGGGCGGATCATCCGCGCGTCGAGCCGTGAAGGGGAGACCGTGATCGATCCGTTCGCTGGCAGCGGCACGACCCTGGCTGTGGCCAAGAAGCTGGGCCGTTCGTTCCTCGGCATGGAACTCTCGGAGGACTACGCCGACCGAGTCAACACGCGGCTCGCCGGTATCTCGGCAGGCGATCCCCTCGACGGCGCTGCTGAGCCGCTCAAGACGGCGCCCGCCACGAAGGACGGCCGCCGACTCGACGCCCGCGGCAAGAAACGCCCATCCCGAGCGAAGTAAACGCGGCTGCCCGAATTCGGCTGGTGCTGCGCATGGCATCCTGCCACGCCGCCCGCCTTTGACCTTGTTTGAAACCGCCCCGCCCTGCTTCAATCCAGCTGCGGCGTTTCCCTTCTGCACACTCGAGAATCAGCGATGAAATACGGCCTCAATCTCCTGCTTTGGACCGACCGCATGCACGACGGGATGGTGCCCGTCGTGGAGCGGATCAAGAAGCTCGGCTACGACGGCATCGAGATCCCGATCTTCGAACTCGACGAGTCCCTCTACAAGAGCTGGTCGAAGAAACTCGACGCCATTGGCTTGGAGCGGACGGCCGTCACGGTTCGCGGCCCCGGCGACAATCCGATCAGCCCGTCGTCGAGCGTCCGCGCGGCCGCCGTCGATGCCATGAAGAAGACGCTCGACTGCTGCCACGCCGCCGGCGTGAAGATGCTCGTCGGCCCCACCCATTCCGCCATCGGCGAGTTCACCGGCAAGGGACCGACTCCGGATGAATTCAAGTGGGGCGTGGACACGATGCGGACGGTCGCAGAGCATGCCGCGCAGGCGGGCGTGACCATCGCCACGGAATACCTCAACCGGTTCGAGAACTATTTCCTTACGAGCGTCGCCCAGACGGTCACCTTCGTGCAGGCGGTGGATCATCCGAACGTGCGGATGATGTACGACACCTTCCATGCCAACATCGAGGAGAAGAACCTCGCGGCGGCGATCCAGGCGGCCGCCCCGTGGACGGTGCTCGTGCACATCTCCGAAAACGACCGCAGCATCCCCGGCACCGGCCACGTGCACTGGGACGAAACCTTCGACGCCCTCCACACGGCGGGCTATGACGGCTGGATGGTGGTGGAGGCATTTGGCCTCGCGCTGCCCAACATCGTGGCGGCGACCAAGATCTGGCGGAAGATGTTCCCGTCCGAGGATCAACTTGCGACCGACTCCCTCGCCTTCATGAAGGCCAACGTCGCCAGGCGTTGGCGGTAGCGACCGTGGCCAAGCGCAAGACACCATCGCCGAAACCGGAAGCCGATGCGCCGTCCCCGCCGCCTGCCGGCTTCCAGGCGGCACCGGCCGACGGCGGCCTTTCCATCGACAAGCTGGCCCAGGCTTTTGCCGCGATGATGGGCACCGGCGATCCGTATGCGCAGCCGTCCGACGGCGAGGACGTCGTGAAGGTGGATGCGTCACCCGTGCTCGACGACGACGACGGCTTCGCGTCCTCGGAAGGCGACGCCAGCTTCCGCGTCTGTCCGGAGAGCATTCTGGAGGCCATTCTGTTCGTGGGCCTGCCAGGCGGCGAGGCGATCACCAGTCGCACGGTGGCTGGCCTGATGCGCGGCGTGCGGCCGCAGGAGATCGACGAACTGGCTGCCGACATGCGGCGACGGTATCGGGCCGATAACTGCCCCTACGAAGTCGTGGCGAAGGACGCCGGCTGGGTGATGCGGCTGCGGCCGGAGTTTGCCAGGTTTGGCAGTGTGGTCGAGGCCCGTTCCCGCACGGTGCGGCTCGACGCCGAGGCTCTCGACGTGCTGGCGTTGGTGGCGTGGAACCAGCCCGTCAAGCGCAACCGGATCGTGGAACTGGGCTGCGACGCCCGGCCGACGGTATGGCGGCAACTGGTACAGCGCGGTCTCCTGGAAGTCGTCCACGACGAGGCCGCGCATGAGGGCCACGACACGCCCGCCGAGCCGTCGTATCGCACCACGCGGAAGTTTCTCGAAGTCTTCCGGCTGGAGAGCATCGACGACCTCCCCGAGCCGACCGAACCGCCAAAATAGAGGCGGCGAGTGACGCGTCACCCGCTTTTCCCTTGCTTGCGCTGCGGGCTTGGATGAGCACCGACCGAGGTGCCGCCCCGCTCCCATGCAAGCCCGAAGCGCAAGCGAGAGGAATCCGCACCGCTTCAACAGGGGCACCACCTGGCGTTGCTCATTCGCTCTGCTGCGTTCTCACCCACTCCACCGCCGCGTCACGCGTCGCGATCCTGCCGTCGAGCTGCAGCGCCCGCAGGGCCGCGAGCGTCTGCCCCACCGCGCGGCCGGCCGGCACGCCGGCGCCGAGCAGGTCGTTGCCCGTCACGAGCGGCGGTGGATCGAGCTGCTCTCGCGGTAGCTGCAGCTTCGCAGTCACCCAACCGGCGGTGGCAGCGGAGCCGTGGCCGCAGGCGGCGCGGGCCCGCAGCAGATCGGCCAGCAGGAAGGCCGCATCGTGGGCAAGCCACGGCTGCAGCTGCGACCAGGGACACTGATCGAGGTCGCGTGCACTCAGGCCGTCCACAAAGGCGACAGCCTCGTGCAGCCAGCAGGCTGTCTTCAGATCGCGTGTGGAGAGCCGCAGCCGGGCCGCGATGTGGCGGGGCGACTCCGGTGGCAGCCTCGCCGTGAGGATGGCCAGCGCCGAGGCAAGTTCAGGCTCGTCGAGGGCCTCGATGATGCGGGCGGAGTCGTGCCAGGCTGCGCGTTCGCCGTCCGCGTCGTCCGCCGGCGCCACCTCGGGCAGCACCTCGCGGGCCAGGCCGGTCTGCGCCAGCAGTTCGAGCCCCCGCCGCCGGCCCGGCCGCGACACCAGCGTCCGCAGTTCCGCAGCGATCCGCTCGGGGCTCACGGTGGTCACCAGGTGCGCCATGCGAGCGATCGCCGCCTGCGTCTGCTCTTCGAGCGCAAAGCCAAACCCCGCCGCAAACCGTACCGCGCGGAGCATCCGCAGGTGATCCTCGCCGAACCGCATCGCCGCGTTGCCGATCGCCCGCACGATCCCGGCGGTGAGATCGGCCCGGCCGCCGACATAGTCGTGCACCTCGCCTGAGATGGGATCGAGGAATAGCCCGTTGATCGTGAAGTCGCGCCGCACCGCATCCTCGCGGGCGTTGGTGAACGTCACGCCGGCCGGATGACGGCCGTCGGTGTAGGCTGCGTCGCTGCGAAACGTCGCCACCTCCACCTGCCCGGCGCCGCGGGGACCGAGCACCGTGATGACGCCGAATGCCGCCCCCACGGCGAGGGTGCGGCGGTTGCCGAAAACCGCCCGCACCTGATCGGGATGGGCCGACGTCGCGACGTCGTAGTCGGCCGGTGTGCGGCCGAGCAGTTCATCGCGAACGCAGCCGCCAGCCCAGAGCGCCTCGTGGCCCGCCGACCGTAGCCGGCCGACCACGACGAGGGCAAATTCACGTGCCGCGGCGGGATCGCAGGGGATGGCGGGCATGGCGGCGGAGGCTCGAGGGGATGACGCGGACGTCGATGGTAACGGATGACCGCGGCCCAGGCGTCGGGCAGCACATCCGGATTTCCAGGCAATCGCACCAGAGGGTATGATCGCTGAGCCAGGCGAGGTGTCCCACCGCCAGCTCGTTTCACTCTTTCGCCCCGCGTCGACGGGTGTTCGCCCGCCCCCCCCACACTCTGGAGTGCCCAAGCATGTCCGCTTCCCGCGAGCCTTCTGCCTCGAGCCATCTGTCCCGTCGTGATGCCCTGAAGGCTGCCGGTATCGCCGGCGCCGCGCTGACCGGAGTGCAGGCCAGCATGCGTGCCGTGCACGCCCAGTCGCCCTCAGCAGACGTCATCCGCGTCGGACTCATCGGGGCCGGTGGCCGCGGCACCGGTGCTCTCCAGCAGGCGCTCTCCGTGCCCGGCTCGAACGTGAAGGTGACCGCGATCGCCGACGCCTTCGACGATCGCATCAAGGGCGCCCTCAAGGCTGTCGAGTCGATGAAAGACAAGGTCGAAGTGCCCGAGGACAGGCAGTTCAAGGGGCTCGACGGCTACAAGCAGGTGCTCGAGCACTGCGACCTGGTCATCCTCGCTACGCCGCCGGGCTTTCGTCCCTTCCACTTCGAAGAGGCGATCAAAGCGGGCAAGCACGTCTTCATGGAGAAGCCTGTCTGCGTCGATGCGTTCGGCGCGAACATCTGCCTGCAGGCCGCGAAGCTCGCCGACGAGAAGAAGCTCAAGGTCGTGGTCGGCCTGCAGCGTCATTACGACGACAAGTATCGACAGACACTGGCCCGCGTGCGTGAGGGACTGGCGGGCGACATCATCGGCGGGCAGGTCTACTGGAACGGCGGCGGCATCTGGTATCGCCCCCGCAAGCCGGAGATGACCGAGATGGAGTTTCAGGTCAACAACTGGTACCACTTCAACTGGCTCTGCGGCGACCACATCTGCGAGCAGCACGTTCACAACATCGACATCGCCAACTGGTTCCTCGACAAGCTTCCCGAAACGGCCTACGGCGTGGGCGGCAAGCAGAATCGCGTGGCGAATCAGCCCAGCGAGATCTACGACCATCACGCGGTCAACTTCACCTACCCGGGGGGCGTGCGGATCGCCAGCCAGTGCCGTCAGTTCCCCGGCGGCGACGGCCGCGTGAACGAGGAGTTCCAGGGCACGAAGGGCTACGTGAAGATCGGCGAGATCACCGACCACGCGGGCAAGGTGCTCTGGAAGTACGACGGCAAGGCTGCGAACCCCTACCAGGTCGAGCACGACGAACTGCAGGACGCGATCCGCAACGACAAGCCGCTCAACAACGCCTACTACGGCACGACGTCGAGCTTCTCGTCCGTGCTCGGCAGGACGGCCACCTACACGGGCAAGCAGGTCAGCTACAGCGACCTGCTGAAGAGCAACTTCCGCACGATGCCGGAGAAGCTGTCGTGGGACGCCCAACCGCCGGTCATGCCCGACAAGGACGGCAACTACCCGATCCCGATGCCGGCCAGCTACAAGATCGCCTGACGAAAAGGATTGTGGCTTACCCCAGAGCACCCCCCATTCGTCGCGTGATCGGTTCATACAACGCCTCCCTGCCTTCGGGAGGCAAACAAGCTCCCGATGCTGAGGAGCCGGTCGGAGGCACGCGCAGGAGCCGGTGAATTCTGCGACTCACGGGCGATCCGCCATCGTCCAAGAGCCTCCCGTAGCAGAATCCGCCGGCGACGAGCATGCCGCAGCCGGCGAACCAACCCGCGCGTCTTCAACCCCTCCACCCCCAACCCGAGGCCCGCATGATCGTCGGCATCCCGAAGGAAACGAAGAAGGACGAGTATCGGGTGTCGATGCTCCCGGTGGGCGTGGAGGAACTGGTGCGTGCCGGCCATCGCGTGCTCGTGCAGCGGTCGGCCGGTGCCGGTTCGGGCCTCGCCGACGAGGCCTATGCGACGTGCGGCGCGGAACTCGTTGACACAGCCGAGGAGGTGTTTGGCCGGGCTGACATGATCGTGAAGGTGAAGGAGCCTCAGCCCCCGGAGTTGAAGCTCATCCGTCCGGGCCAGACGGTGTTCACCTATTTTCACTTTGCCGCCGATCGCGGACTCACGGAGGGTTTTCTCGCCACCGGCGCCACCGCCGTGGCCTATGAAACACTCCGCGACGACCGCGGCCGGCTGCCGCTGCTGATTCCGATGAGCGAGGTGGCGGGACGGATGAGCATCCAGGAGGGGGCGAAGTATCTGGAGAAGCCGCAGATGGGCCGCGGCATCCTCCTGGGTGGCGTGCCGGGCGTGGCGCCCGCCCACGTGACGGTGCTCGGGGCGGGCAGCGTCGGGGCCAATGCCGCCAAGGTTGCTGCGGGCTTTGGCGCGAACGTCGGCCTGCTCGACACCAACCTCGAACGGCTGCGGTATCTCGACGATGTGACGCCACCAAACATCGACTGCCTCTATTCCGACCGCCACACGATCCGCGAGCAGATCGCCCGCGCCGACCTCGTGATCGGCAGCGTGCTGATTCCGGGCGCGAGGGCGCCCCACCTGGTCGAGCGCGACGACCTCAAACTCATGAAGCCGGGGGCCGTGATCATCGACGTGGCGATCGATCAGGGGGGCTGCGTGGCCACCAGCCGGCCGACCACGCATGCCAACCCGACCTTCGTGGTGGACGACGTCGTGCACTACTGCGTGACCAACATGCCCGGCGCCGTGGGCCGCACGAGCACCTATGCCCTCTGCAACGCCACGCTTCCCTACGTCTTGCACTTGGCGGCAGAGGGCGTGGAGAAGGCAGCGGCCGGCAGCACCGCGATCCTCTCGGCAGTGAACGTCTATCGGGGCCATCTGGTCTATCGCGCCGTGGCCGATGCCTTCGGCCTGCCCTGCGAGCCAATGCACTTCGCGAAGGAAGGGAAAATCTCCCCATCATGATTCCCGCATCTCTTCGATGGCATGGCAACGCGGCAGGCCATCCCGACGCCGGCCACCTCGAACTCATCGACCAGACGCTGCTGCCCACGCGGCACGAGTGGATCCCCTGCCGCGATGTCGCCACGCTCGTGGAGGCGATCAAAATGCTGCGGGTCCGCGGCGCTCCCGCGATAGGCATCGCCGGCGCTTATGGCCTGGCCGTGGCGGCGGGCGAGGCCGTTCGTGATGGGCTGTCTCCGGAGGCGGCGCGGGCCCATCTGCTGGCCCGGGCCGAACTGCTCGCCTGTGCCCGGCCGACCGCGGTCAACCTGCGCTGGGCTGTGGAGCGGGTGGTCGACGTTGTGGCCAGCCTGCCTGAAAACACCTCAGCTGCGGCACTCGCCGCGGCGGCTCTGGCCGAGGCCAGAAGCATCCACGAAGAGGATCGGCGGCTGTGCGCGGCCATCGGTCGGCACGGCGCGGCCATTCTGCCCGAGGGCGGCGTGCTCACGCACTGCAACACAGGGTCGCTCGCCACGGGCGGCGATGGCACGGCACTTGCGGTGATCACGACGGCCTGGGAGCAGGGACGGCGGTTCGACGTGTTTGCCGACGAGACCCGCCCACTCTTTCAGGGCGCCCGGCTGACAGCCTGGGAGCTGGTGGAGCGCGGCATACCCGTGACCGTGCTCGTCGATTCGGCGGCGGCCCAACTGCTTCGAACCGGCCGGGTGGGGGCCTGCATCGTCGGTGCCGACCGGATCACGGCCAACGGCGACACCGCCAACAAGATCGGCACCTACGGGCTGGCCGTGCTCGCCGAGGCCCACGGGGTGCCATTCTTCGTGGCTGCCCCGTCGAGCACGTTCGACCTGTCGCTGGAAACAGGTGTCGATATCCCGATCGAGGAGCGGGCCGCCGCCGAGGTGCTGCGGCCACTGGGCGTGCAGGCAGCGCCCGAACACGCCCGAGCCTACAATCCTGCCTTCGACGTCACGCCCGCTCGACTGATCACCGCGATCATCACCGAGCACGGCGTCATCCAGCCCGTCACCCGCGACCACGTCCTAAAAATGGTGCCAGCCACCAAATCTCGGTCGGCGAGGTAAGCTGGGACGGTTTGGCGTGCTGATCACGCCCGCCGATCGGGTGAGACCGGTCACTGCCCCCCACACGCCCGAGATGTACCCTTGGTTCTCAAGTTCATCCCCAAGATCGCGATCGTCGGCCGGCCCAATGTCGGCAAATCGACCCTCTTCAACTGGCTCGTCGAGAAGCGGATCGCCATCGAGGACCCGACGGCAGGCGTAACGCGAGACCGGCTCGTGCAGCGGCTCTCGCTGGAGGGCCGCACGGTCGATCTGGTTGACACCGGCGGCATGGGCTTCGACGACCCCGACGGCCTCACCGCGCGGATCGACGCCCAGATCGAGGCGGGCCTGGGCGAGGCTGCGGTCATCCTGCTCGTCGTCGATGTCCGGAGTGGTCTGGTGGCGGCCGACCACGAGGTGGCCGCCCGCGTTCGCCGCATCGGCGTGCCGGTCCTGCTCGTCGCGAACAAGGCCGACGATGCCAAACTCGACAACCATGCCCACGAGTTCGCCGCGCTCGGTTTCGGTGAGCCGCTGATCGTGAGCGCCCGGCAGCACCGCAACCGCGAGCCGCTCATCGACGCAATCCTGGCCCGCCTGCCAGAGACGGCCGCCGGCGAGGAGGAGCCTTCCGCCGAACTCCCGGAGATGAAACTGGCGATTGTTGGACGGCGAAACGTCGGCAAGAGCACGTTCGTGAACAGTCTGGCCCAGGAAGAGCGGGTGATCACGAGCCCCGTGGCGGGCACGACCCGAGACTCGGTAGACGTGCGGTTTGAGGTGGACGGCCACACGTTCCTCGCCATCGACACGCCCGGTCTGCGGCGGACGAAGAGCCGCACCACCGACATCGACTTTTATTCCACGCACCGGGCACAGCGGAGCATCCGCCGCGCCGACGTCGTGCTGCTCTTCTTCGACGCCTCGGAGCCGGTGGGCCGTGTCGACAAGCAGCTTGCCGACACGATCATGGAGGAGGCGAAGCCGGTGGTGTTCGTCGTCAACAAGTGGGACCTCTACGCTGCGGATGTCGAACGCGGCGAGTGGGCCGACTACCTGCGGGATACTTTCCGCACCATGCCGTGGGCGCCGGTGGCATTTGTGACGTCCACGAGCGGCCGCAACGTGAAGGCGGTGGTGGACACCGCGCAGCGGCTCTACCGGCAGAGTCACGAACGGGTGCCGACGGCGAAGCTCAACACGATCTTGCGTGAGGCGATCGACGCCAACCATCCACCGGCCGATCCCCGGGGGCGGCCGGTGCGGATCTACTATGCCACGCAGGTGGAAACCGCTCCACCGACGATCGTGCTCTCGACGAGCGCACCGAAGAGCGTGTCGGAGGGCTACAAGCGGTATCTCGTCGGCGCCCTCCGCAAGACGACGCCCTTCCGCGAGGTGCCGATCCGGCTCTACGTCCGCGGCCGCACGAAAGAGGAGAAGGACGAGGAGTAGAAGGTCAATACAAGCCCGGAGCGCAAGCGATGGGATACGCCCCCGCCGGTGCACCATCCCCCGGCTCGCGCCGGGGGCTTTTATGGGATCCGCCCCCCATACAAGCCCGGAGCGCAAGCGATGGGATACCGGGGCCGTGACGCCTCACAGCCCACTGCCTTTCCCGACGAACATTCCGTCCATCGCCTGCCCGCGCAGCCCCTCCACCAACGCCGCCTGTCGCTCCGTAAACGGCACGCCGCTGTCGAGAAGCCCAGGTTCCTGAGCCTCCTCCGGAACGAGCCGCCGCACGATCTCCGTGGCCAGTGCTGCGACACCAGCACCGCTCGTGGCGCTCGTCCAGACCACTCCGCTTGTTTCGGCCGCGGCGACGGCTCCTCCGGTCAGGTCGGCCTTCGATGCCACCAGCAGTTCGCGGTTCGGCATCGCGGCCGACGAGGTCATGCCGACCTGCCGCCCATCGACGACACGGAGCACGAGATCGGCCTCCTCACGGGCGGCGATCGCCCGGTCGATGCCGGCCTGCTCGACGCCGATCGCCGCGTCATCACCACCGTCCTCCCGAAGCCCGGCCGTATCGACCAAATCAATCTCCCAGCCGTCGAGTACAACACGCGTTTCCAGCAGGTCGCGGGTGGTGCCCGGCTCGGGCGACACGATGCTCCGGGCGTGACCTGCCAGGGCATTGACGAGGCTGCTCTTGCCAGCGTTCACACTCCCCGTCACGACGACCCGCCACGGCCGCGTCAGCCGCAGGCCGACACGTGCCGCACGGCCGAGCCTGTCGAGGGCAACTCGCGCCTCGGCCACGCGGCCATCGGCGAGGAGCCCCTTCGCTCGCACAATCTCCGCCTCCAGCCCGCCGGCCAACTGCCGCGAGAGGATCCTCACCGCCTTCGGCCCGCCAGCGATGGCGAGAGCCTCGCGGGCCTCCACCTCGATCTCCGGAGTGCCGCCCGCCCGCAGCCACGCCGGCCATGCCTGCCGCGCAGCCCCGAACTGCTCGAGGCTCGCGATGACCGCCTCGGATGCGGCAAGCCCGCCATGGCAATGGATCTCGAGATCGTCTGCCCCGCGCCGAACGACGACCAGATCCTCACCCGGCCCTTCCGCAGCACCCGTCCAGCGGCCAAACACGATCGCTCCCTCTGGCCGTTGGGCCAGCGGCAGCGGACCGCGCGGCGAGAATAGCCGTGCGACCGATTCCTGAGCACCCGACCCAGCAACTCCCACCACTGCCAGGGCACCGCGGCCCACGGGCGTGAGCAGAGCCACCCTCACGGCATCACGCCCCACTGGCCGGCCATCGCCATCATCGCTAGAACCTTGCGTGCGTCGATCGTCCTGCAAACCGTTCACGGAGTTCGTAGCCATGGCTGACTGGATCGAGGAAGGTTCAAAGGCGCCCGATTTCACGCTGCCGACGCACGACGGCACGAAGCTCAAGCTGTCGAGCCTCAAGGGCACGCCGGTGGTCCTCTATTTCTACCCCAAGGACGACACGCCCGGGTGCACGAAGGAGGCCTGCGGCTTCCGCGACGCCAAGGCCACGTTGGCCAAGCACAAGGCCGTGATCCTGGGCGTGAGCCCCGACGACTCCGAGAGCCACGAGCAATTTCGACTGAAATACAAGCTGCCGTTCACGCTGCTGGCCGACGTCGATCACAAGGTCGCCGAGAAATACGGCGCCTGGCGTGAGAAGAACATGTACGGCAAGAAGTCGATGGGAATCGCCCGGAGCACCTTCATCATCGACGCTGCCGGCATGGTGGCGAAGGTGTTCAAGGCGGTGAGGGCGGATGGCCACGCGGACCAGGTGCTCGAGTCGCTCGCGTTGTTGCCGCCTGCACGGAAGGCATAACCGTCACCACACGCCGGAGAGCATCTCTGGAACCTGCATCCGTCGCTGCCGCACGGCAGCCAGCGAGGCTGGGCGGTGCATACTTGCGGGCCGGATCCACCGGCATGCAACAAGGAGCACCATGCAGTCATTCCTCGCCAAGTGTGCCGCTCTGGGCATCGTTGCGGGCGGCTTCACGCTCACCGGCGACGTGGGCCGGCTCGCGGAACGCGGCCAGCGACTCCTTGATGCCCGCACGGTGCCGTCGGAGACACCCGCTGAGCCTGTGACCAACGGGCTCGATGCCACACCGCAAACCACCGAAGCCCCACAACCCGCTCCGGCCGTGGCATCTCAGTCCGCCGGCGAGCCGGCCCCCGCTGCGGCTCCTGCATCCCCCTCCCCGGCCCCCACGCGGCCGCTGCCCAGCGTTCCGCTCCTCGACGCACCGGTTGGCCGAACCGTCGCAATCCCACCGCCGCCCACCAGTGGCCCCGCCAGTGTCGATCTTCGCCAGGTGCCGGCCGGCAGTCGGATGCTCGTCTGGGTCCGACGGCCCGGCTCCACGGGCCGATCCGGTTCGGCCGACCTGATCGCGCTTGATCTCATCGATCCGAACACCGGCGAAGCGCTCGAGCATCGCCATGCCGCGATGACCCACGGCAGCGAGGGCACGACCGTGCATGCAGCCCCGCGTCGCGTGGTGATCACGCGCGACGCCACCAACAGGATTGCCAAGGGCGGGATGCTGCGGATCACGCCGCTGCACGGCGTCATCGGGCTCGGGAATGAGGAAGCGATCGGCACCGTGCTGGCGGTCGAAGTCCAGAGCCGGTGACGTTCGCCGTCACGCCTCGTCGCCGGCTTCCTGGGCTTCGCGATCGCTCGACCAGCCGACCCGCTTCTTGGAGAGGCCGATCTTCCGCTCGTCGGTATCGACACGGAGGATTTTGACCTCGAGCGGATCGCCAACCTTCACGACATCCTCGGCGTTCTCGATCTTGTCTTCCGAGAGTTCGGAGATGTGAAGGAGGCCCTCGAGGCCGTCCTCCAGCCCGACGAACACGCCGAAGTTGGTGATCTTTGTGACGGTGCCCTTCACGACGTCGCCGGTTTTGTAACGCTGCGGAATGTCCGTGGACCAGGGATCGTCGGCCATCTGCTTGAGCCCAAGGGCGATCCGCCGACGCTGCTGGTCAACTGAGAGCACCTTGCACTCGACCTCGTTGCCCTTGTCGAGCATTTCGCTGGGATGCGTCACCTTGCGCGTCCACGACATGTCGGTCACATGGAGCAGGCCGTCGATGCCATCGTCGATCTCGATGAACGCGCCGTAGTTGGTGAGGTTCCGCACCACGCCCTTGACGATCGCGCCCGGCGGGTAATCGGCGGCCACCTTCTCCCAGGGATTCTGCTGGGTCTGCTTCATGCCCAGCGAGATTTCCTGCTTTTCCTTGTTGATGGCGAGCACCACCACCTCGACCTCGTCGCCCGGCTTGACCAGTTCGCTGGGATGGCTGACCCGCTTTGTCCAGCTCATCTCGCTGATGTGGACAAGTCCCTCGACGCCGTCTTCCAGCTTCACGAAGGCACCATAGCTCATCACGTTGACGACCGTGCCCTTGCAGACGGTGCCGACCGGATACTTGTCGGCCACCTTCGCCCACGGGCTTGCGGTTCGCTGCTTCATGCCCAGCGCGATCTTCTCCCGCTCGCGGTCGATGTGGAGCACCTGCACCTCGACCTCCTGGTCGATCTGCACCATCTCGCTCGGATGGCCGATGCGGCCCCAGCTCATGTCGGTGATGTGCAGCAGACCGTCGATGCCGCCCAGATCGACGAAGGCGCCGAAGTCGGCGATGTTCTTGACGACGCCACGGCGGATCTGGCCCACCTCGAGCGTCTCCATGAGTTGCTTCTTCCGCTCGGCCCGCTCCTGTTCGATGAGTGCCCGACGCGACACGACGATGTTCCGCCTCGCCTCGTCGATTTTCAGCACGAGGCACTGGATCGCCCGACCGCAGTAGTCGCCGATGTCGGCGGGGCGACGAATGTCAACCTGGCTCGCCGGCAGGAAGACGTTGACGCCGGAGATGTCCACGAGCAGACCACCCTTGATCTTGCGGGTGACGAAGCCGGTGACGACGTCGTTCTCGTGAACGCTCTCCATCACGCGCAGCCAGTCCTCGATCCGGCGCGCCTTCCGCTTGGAGAGCGTGATCAGCCCACGCTGCTCCTCGACCTGACCGTCCTCGAACTCCTCGAGCAGCACCTTGACGATGTCGCCCACCTGCGGCGGCGGCTCGGTCTCATCCCATTCGTTCCGCGGGATGTGGCCTTCGCTCTTGTAGCCCACGTCAACGAGCACAAACTCGTCATCGACCCGCAACACCTTCCCCTCGAGCACCGAGTTGACCGCCAGCGTGGAGGTTCCGATCGAGTATTCGCCCTCTTCCGTTCCAGCCAGGGCGAGTTCCAGTTCCTGATCGAGTTCGTCTCCGAGTTCAAGTTCGCGAATGAGGTTGCGGTTGACCATGCGTGGGGGGGGTTTTGGGTAAACGGGTTGGGGGAGGAGGACTCGCGGGCCACAATGGATCGAGCCGCGAAGTGTATCAGCCAGAGGGCGGCTGAACAATCGAGTGTTTGCCCCCGCCGCCCCAGATTCTCCGATCGTTACGGCGGCCCCGCCCCGCGAGGCGGCATACGGCCGCGGCCGATGAAATTCGTATGAATCGGTTCCACCCCCTCCCGCTGCTGGCCGCCTTGGCAGCACTCGCCCTCACCTTGCCTGCCAGGGCCCAATTCGCGGCCCCGGAGGCGGGTTCTGCGGCCCCCTCGCTGGGTGACGCCCGCACGCAGAAATACCGGGTCGGCGTGATGGTGACGGCCGAGGGCGGGGCGTGCCGGGATATCTATGCCACCCTCCCAGTGCCTGCCGACTGGCCTGAGCAGAAGGTGCAGATCCTCCAGGAGGACGTCTCGCCCGACGTCCGCGGCCTGCGGTATCGCACGCTGCCGGGGGGAGTGAAGCAGATGATCGTGGAGATCCCCAGCCTGGCCGCCGGCGACAAGGCGCACGCGATCGTGACCTTTTCGCTCGAACGCGCATCGATCACCCCGCCAGCCAACCCGTCGCCGCTGACGATCCCGCAGAAGCCCGACCGGGCGCTGCGGGCCTTCCTCGGGGCGAGCCCCTACATCGAAACACGTCACCCGAAGATCATGAAACTGGCGAAGGCGACCGGCGAGGATCTCGATGGCTGGCAGAAGGTGGAGGCGATCTATGACACGGTTCGCGAGAAGGTCGAATACCGCAACGGCGACCTGAAGGGGGCGGCACGGGCGTTGGCCGACGGCTGGGGGGACTGCGAGGAACTCACCTGCCTGTTCATCGCCATGGCGCGGGCCGAAGGCATTCCGGCGCGGACGGTCTGGGTCGAAGGCCACTGCTACCCGGAGTTTTACCTCGTCGATGCAGACGGCCAGGGCTGGTGGTATCCTTGCCAGGCGGCCGGCACACGGGCCTTCGGCGGCATGCCCGACCAACTGCCGATCCTGCAGAAGGGGGATGCCTTTCGCGATCCCGACCGCCCCGGCAAAACGCTGCGATACGTCTCGGAGTTCATCAAGGGCTCCGCCAAGGATGGCGGCGGCTCGCCCAAGGTGACATGGATCCGAGAAGGGGCGTGATGCCGCTTACTCGGCGCCGGCGAAGATTTCTTCGTTGAGCGGACGGCCGAAGGCGTCCTTGGCGACGGGCGTGAACCACCGCGGCACGATCGGCAGACCGGCCTCTCGCCAGACTGCTTCCAGCCGATCCCCGGCCACCTTCACGATCCGTTCGCGACCGCGGCCGGCCAGCGTGGAGCGATCGGCCCACGGCGTCACAGGTCCCTCGAAGCCGGCGTTCTTCGCCTGCGTCAGCACGGCGGCGGAATTGATCACCCCGGTGTCACCAGGCATCAGCCGCTGCGCGTGCGTGAGTTCCGCCGCTGCCACATCGCGGGGGGCATCGGAAAGCCGCACTTCGACGATCCGACCCTTCGGCACCTTCGTGATCATCTCGAGCGGTTCGCCCGTGATGTGCAGGGCCCAGGAATCGACCACCGCGCCGACGCGGGGATGCGACACGGCCAACAGGCCGAGCAGCCCTTCGAAGGTGTGCACGAACTGATGAGTCTTCTCGGCGCGGGCCTCGGCCTCCGGCGTGATCGCCAGGCCGAGCGAGATGCCGTGGGGATCGAGCATGCCGCCGATGGTGTCGAGCCGCGTGCGGTACTGCTCGAAGAAGTCCTTGAAGGAATGTTCGTCGGATGCGGCCGCAATCGAGGCAACCGCACGGGTGGCCTCGGTCGCCTGGGCAAACTCGAGCCGTTTCGGCAGGAGTGCCAATTCGGCATTGAAAGTCGCGTCGTCCGCATCAAGCGTCACGGGGAGTCGAAACACGCCGCACTTCAGCCGCGCGCTCACCATCAGCCGCCGTGCATGGGGCACGCCGAAGGTCTCTGCCTGCTGCTGAAAATCGACGAGGTCGATGTCCATCGCGTCGAAGCCGAACGACAGGGCCAGTTCGATGAGTTCGCTGGGGCGTCCGGAAAGCGGCAGGCCAAACGTGCTGAGGTTGCGGAACATCCTGGGGAAAATCTCCTGTGTTCTTGAAGGCTGGGGTGTCGCAGTATGACCGAAACCCGCCGGTTTTTGAAGCGGGGGGTGGCGAGCGCGAGCGAAGGGACGGTGCGCCCGTGAAAACGCTATCCCCCGGCTTCCGCCGGGGGCTTGTATGAAAACGTTCATACAAGCCCTGAGCGCGAGCGACGGGATCCCGCGTCCCCGTTGTGCCCCCCCTACCTCGCCGGCTGCAGCTCGGCGAGATTCATGCCCAGCCGCTTCAGCTTCTTGTAGAGAGTGGTGCGGTTGATACCGAGGGCCCTGGCGGCGGCGTCCCGCCGCCAGTTGGATCGCTCCAACGCCTCGATGATCAGCCGCCGCTCCGGATGGGCCATCGATGTCTTCAGCGAGGTCTTGAGCGATCCCGCGGCGGCGGCAGCCGCACCAGCCGCCACCATCTCAACCCCGTCCCCTTCGGCGGCGAGCCTGACCGCGGGCGGCAGGTCGGCGGCTCCGATCCATGCCCCACGACCGAGAAACACCGCGTATTCCACCGCGTGCTCGAGTTCGCGGACGTTGCCCGGCCAGCGATACCTCGCGAGTGCGTCCAGGGCCGCGGGTGAGAATCCCTCCACCTCGCGGCCGCCGCGGGCCACGGCGGCGACCCGAAAATGCTCCGCGAGCATCGGAATGTCGCTGGCCCGATCCCGGAGCGTGGGCATTTCGATCGTGATCACGTTCACTCGCCAGAAGAGATCGGCGCGAAACGTGCCCGCTGCCACGAGCGCCGCGAGGTCCTCGTTGGTGGCCAAGATCACCCGCGTATCGACCGCATGCGTCTGCGAGCCACCCACCGACTCGAACCGCAGGTCCTGAAGCACCCGCAGGAGCTTCACCTGCATGGCAGGCGACGCAGTGGCGATCTCGTCGAGAAAGATCGTACCGCCATCGGCCTGGCGGAACTTTCCGTCACGGTCGGCCGTGGCGCCTGTGAAGGCACCAGCCACGTGGCCGAAGAGTTCGCTTTCGAGCAGCGTTTCGCTGAGACAGCCGCAGGCCACTTCGACGAAACGCTTCTCACGGCGATGACTGGCCCGATGGATCTCACGGGCCAGGAGCGACTTGCCCGTGCCGCTCTCTCCGGTGATGAGCAGCGTCGCTGGGGCATCGGCGAGCCGGGCCACGAGGTCGAGCACATGCCGCATCGCCTCCGAAGAGCCGAGCAGTTTCGGCGTCGGGGGCTGGGCCTCGGCGGCCGCAGCACGCCGCCTGGCCGCCGCGAACGCCGTGTCGAGCGCGGCCAGCAGTTCCGCATCGCGTGCCGGCGTGCGGACGATCGCATCGGGATCGATGCCCGGGGCCATCGACGTGGCAGGAGCCTCCGGCATCGTGATCACCAGTCCGGTGCCCGTCGCAGCGAGTCGCAGGCTGGCCGCGATTCGAGCAGCCCCATTCCCTGCCAGCAGACCGTCAACGATGCAGGCCGCATAGGGCTCACGGGCGAGAAGCGGCAGCGCCTCCTCGGCACGGCTGACGGCGCTCGCATGCCAACCGAGGCTGCAGAGCCACTGGGCGGTGCGGGATGCCACGCGGCGGTCGTCGTCCACCACAAGTACACGTCCCGGACTGGAAGGGCGATCGACCGGCGCCGTGGAGCGGATCATGGTGGCATCCTGGGGAGCAAAGGTGCTGGCGAGAAAAGTCTCCACCAGTTCTTTAGGTCGCAATCCGGCGACAGCAAAGTCGCCGCAGGGCGACAATCCTGCCCAGGCGTCACCCTCGTGCCGACAGAATCGGCACAGGCCTCACACGCCGTTGGCATCGGCCGCAGGTGTCAGTCTCTCGGCCCGGACGGCCGGTCGTGCTCGGTGTGCCGGCTGTCGCCGAGGGCGACGGCGTCGGCAATCCGGTCGGCGGCGGGGCCGAGCAAGATCTCCCGGTTGTCAAAGAGCGACTCCGGATCCTGATCGAGCATGCGGATCCGCCGTTGCCGGAAGGAGAAGAAGGCGATCACGGTCAGGGCAACGACCGCCATCGCGATCGTAATCGCCGTGAACCCACGGGTTGCCGACTGGATGAGGCCGGTGATCCGTTCTCCGAATAGGTAGGCCAGACCAAAAAAGCCACCGATGACGATCGACGCGCAGATGAAATCCGCCAGCAGGAACCAGCGATACTTCACCTTGAGGATGCCGGCCGTCAGATAGAAGGGGCTGCGGAGCCCCACCAGAAACCGGGCCACGAAAAACGCCTTAATTCCATGCTTGCGGAGCAGGTTCTCGATCGTGCGTTCGCGCTCGGGCGTGAGAAAGCCCGACCACCATGGATGCTCCTTGAGAATCCGGGCTCCGAAGAACCGGCCGATGGCATACATCAGGCTGTCGCCGAGCAATGCCCCCACCATGCAGGCGGGCAACGCGTAATACCACTTCAGTTGAGACAGCCTGCTGGCCACACCAGCGGCCACGATCGGTACCTCCTCCGGCACGGGCAGACCGATGCCAGTGAGCGTGAGGAACACCACAATGCCGAGGTAGGAACCCCGCTCAAACCAGTCGAACATGTCAGATTGGGTATCGCGGGCGGAGGTTCACGGCAGGAGCATAGGGCAGAGCCCAAAACCGTAGTGTATCCCGGGGATCAAAAAAGGCACGGCTAGCGGGAGCATCGCGAGAAAGGAAGCGGGTAAGGCAGGCCAAAAAGCCCCGGACGGAAGTCCGGGGACACCGGTTCATCGGGCTCTTGCCGTTCTCGTCAGACTTCCACGCCCTCGCCCGGCTCGATCGACAACACGTCTTCGGCGAGGTTGGCCGTGATGACCCGCACGGCCCCTGCTGCCTTGCCGGGTGCGACCAGAATTGCCCCCACGGCTCCGCCGGCCGGCGCCACCCGAGCCAAGCCCGCCGGACCGAGCACATAGAGGGCCGTGGAGAGGCTGTCAGCCTCGGCCGCCGTGGGAGCGACCACCGTCGCCGACAGCACCCCCTCGGCGGGCACGCCCGTGCGGGGATCGAGGATGTGGCCGAGCCGGCGGCCGCGTTCGATGAAGAACTGCGTGCCCGACCCGCTGGTGCCCAGGGCCCTGTCTGTGAGTTGGACTGTCGCAAGCCGACGGCCGGGCCGCAGCGGGTGCCGCACGCCCACCGGCCAGGACCGCCGACCCGTCAGGGCGATTCCCTGTCCGCCGATGGCCCGCACGCTGCTGGCCCCGCCATGCACGAGCGCACTGGGCACGTCACAGTCGCGAAGCTTTTCCATCACGCGATCGATCGCCCAGCCTTTTCCGATGCCGCCAGGGTTCAACTCCACGCCCGGCCTGATGAACCGCACCCGACTGCCAGCCGTGTCGAATTCCACCCACTGCATGCCGGCGGACTCACGGGCCAGAACGAGTTCCTCCGCGGTGGGAGTCCGGCCCTGTCGGCGGAGGAATCCCCAGGTTCTCACAAGTGAGCCGGCCGCCATGTCGAACGCGCCACCCGTCCGCTGATGGAGATCGCGGGCCTCGAGCAGGAGCGCGAAGAGACCGGCCTCCACCGGCTGCCAGCCGGCCGCCGCCGTGGCGTTGAGTCGAGCCAGGTCGCTGGTGTCGCGATAGACCGTGATCTGGCTCTCGATCTCATCGACGAGGTCGAGGCAGTCAACGGCGATGGCCGTGGCGTCTGGAACTTCGCCGGCGTTGAACACGACCTCGAACCGGCAGGCCATGGCGTCGCGGCCGATGACGAGCGTATGAACGTCGTTCTCACCCTGCATGCGTCACTACCGCGGCGCGAGACCGCGGTCGAAGGCGTCCTGGTCGCGGCGAAACACCGCGAGCACCGTGTCGAATCGTTCGAGCGGAATCTTGTAGACCGCCTGCTCGCCCGTGTGGGCGTGGCAGTGGGCCACGAGAAGCCGGTAGAGAAACTTGAACAGCTGCCGCGGCACGCGGAGGCTGCGCAGGCCCTCCAGCAGGCGGCGTTGATCGACCTCCGGCTCGAAGAGCTGCGCGAGAGTGGCTGGCGGGCTGCCCACGCTCGCCGCCTTCACGCGGGTGGAAGCGATGTCATAGAGCGTCTCGCCAGACCATTCGAGCGATGGCACGAGGTTCTGCTTGTCGAGCCGGGCCCGCTGGTTGAACTGCTCATCCTCGCGTTCGATGAAGCGATAGAGCTCAAGCGGCAGGAGCATCTTCAACCCGATGCCTGGCGACTTGAGGAACTTGTTGTCGAGCATGGGCCAGATCACCTGCCGCATCCGGTCGGCGGAGCCATTGATGAGATGCGGTTCGTCGAGCCGGTCAACGATCACCACCATGCCGGCATAGCCCTGGGAGGCGAGAATCCCCTGAAACTTCGCCAGCAGTTCATAGCGGTCGTCGCTGCGAGCGGAGGCGGGAACCGGCTGACCGGCAAGATCCACCTCCGGCACACGTGCCAGCGCGCGGGCCAGTTGGCCCGTGGTGCGGTTGCCGGTTCGCATGCTCCGCACGATCCGCGTGGCCAGCCACCAACTGCGGGCGCGACGCCATGCCCACGGTGCCCAGGCGGCGGCCAGAAGCAGCCACGGCCACCACGCCCCGGCCCACCCCAGCGAACTGCGCTGAAAGCTGATCAGCAGGGCGATGCCCATGATGATCGCGGCCGCGACGCCGACCATTGTCGGCCAGAGCCCCTGCCAGGCCTGGTAGCCCACGCGGCTGCGGAGCTTTCGCCATCGCGAGGGGAAGGTCTCAGCCGTGGACTGGTCGTAGCAGGCGGCCAGCAGGCTGAGATCCCGCGCCTGCGGCGGCGTGAGCTTTGGCCTACCTGCCACCTCGCGGGCAGGCGGATCGACGAGCGTCGATACGAACTGCGTCACGCCCAGCGAGAGGATCGCGTCCATGTGATCCCAGAGCTTCCACTGCGAGAGCACCTTGTCAACGGGCCGGTTGGGTCCGACGCGGCTCACGAAACGATCCAAAAAGGGATTGAAGTCGTCGTAGAGCACGACGAGCGTCTTGCTTTCGGGATGCGTCTCGTTGTGCCGATCGAACTGCCGCACCATCTGCAGCTTGAGCGCCGTCTTGCCCGCCCCCTTTTCGCCAAACACGATCGCGGTGCTCGGATCGGCCGGGTCGCCGTAGATCTTGTCCCAGGCGGGATGAAACGTCGATTCCAAGCAGGTGCGTTTGAAGACGGTGTCGTTCTGCGCGTCTTCCTCGGCAAACGGATTGCCGGCGATGCCGTGATGCTCGAGAAATTCCTGAATCTTCATGACTCGATCTTCCTGGGGGTTTCAGTCGCTCACTTCCCGGCGGGCACCAGGCCCTCGACCATCTTTCGGAAGCCATCGGCCTCCTTCGCCACGGTTGCGGCCGGCCCATAAAACTTGAGGAAGTGGTTCCCCGCGTCGGCCGTCTCGACGATCGCGGCCAGCATCCGGTAGTCGGGGCGTTCGACCGTCTTGCCACCGGCGAACGGACCGCCCGGCATGTCCTTGAAGGTGCCCGACACATCGACCATCGTCACGGTGCTGCCGGCGAGCTTGAGCGTCTTGGTGGTCGCCTTGGCCTTGGTGTCGCCGCCATCGGGCTGCGCAAACTGGCCATACCAACGGTCGATGTTGGCCTGCACGCTGCCGCCGGCGCCCATCACGGTCATACGTCCGGCAGGCAGATCACCCGCGGACGGAATCGAAAACTCCGTCTCGACGATCCCCGACTTCGGCTGCACGCGCTTCCAGCCTGCCGGAGCCTCGAGCAGGAGCGCGCCGCCAGCGATGGCAAATGCCCGCGTATCCTCCGCGACCACACCCTGTGCCGCCGCCGGGGCAGCCACGGCAAACGGAACGAACGCGACAAACAGACAAACGAGGGCGAATGAACCGCGCATGATGGGGTGGTCTCCTCTGGATTGGTGCGTTGGTAGGCTGCGTGACAGACGATCCAGCCAGCGAGGCCCGAGCATCTGCAGGCCCCTGACTCTATCACACCCCCACGGCCTCCCGCGCGGAAAAACACCCGGCCATCTCCGGTGCAATCGCCGTTCAGACCCCCGGAAAAAACTCTGGAAACACCGTTCGAACCGGCTGCCAGTCGGCCCAATCGGCCCGCCAGACCAGCTCTGGACCCTCCGCCTGACCGCCAGCGAGCCAGTCCTGCATGGTCGCCGCGTCCACAGGCTCCGACGGCTCGCCTCCGGGAAACGCGATCCGCCAGGCGAGGTCGGGCCGGTCGGCAATCGCGGGGTGGAGTTGCGACGGAGCGGTATCCGACGGCCCGCCGGCGAATGGATCGACTCCCAAGGGCATCGTCTCCGCGTAGGGCTCCATCGACTCCGGCGGTTCCGCTGCCGCTGCCGTTGCAGCCGCAGCCGCAGCCGCAGCTGCTGGAGCTGCCGCGCGTGCCGCGTTAAATGGCATGGCCCGCGGCAGCGTCGCAATGACTGATGGCTCCAGTGGCACGAACCGGGCCAGCGGGAGCTGCGAATGGTCAGGCGTGCCCTCAGGTGCACGAGATCCCTCTGCTGCCCCTCCGCCCGCCGCCGGGATGGAAAACGTCGCCCCACAGGTCGGACAGAGCCCACGTTTCCCAGCTTGACGATCCTTGACTTTCATGCGGTGCCCGTTCGGGCAGCGGCAGACGATTCCCATTGGATGGAGTGCTCCCTTCGCGGCAGCCGAGCCTTTGCATGCGAGGCTCGCGACGGTCGCGTCGGCAGTATTGTAAGCTCGTCGCTCATTCCCGCAGCCCCTGCCCGCAGCCCCTGAGGGAGCACCACCATGCGACCAAGAGATTCAAAACGTCAGCAGCCGGAACACGACCAGGAGCAGGAACAGGAGCGGACGGGCCCTCTGGAAGTGGCCATCGTCGGCGATCTGACCGACAACGAGTCGGACCTCACCGAACGGCTGCTCGGCGTCGAGCCGGGGGGCGAGTGCGTCATCTACTTCGATTCGCCAGGTGGCAGCCCCTACTGCGGCATGTCGCTGGTCACGCTCCTACGGCTTCGCGGGATCCGCGCCACAGCCGTGGTGACGGGGGAGTGTTCCTCGGCCGCGCTCTGGCCCTTCGCCGCCTGCCAGCGGCGGCTGGTGACGCCCTTCAGCGTCTTCCTCTTCCATCCGATGAAGTGGCAGAGCGAGGAGCACATCGGCATCCGTGAGGCCGCCGAGTGGTCACGGCATTTTGCGGAGTTGGAGCACGAGATGGACGTGCTGCTCTGCGATCTCTTCGGCAGGTCTGCCGACCAGATCAACGAATGGAGCCGCACCCACCGCTACGTGACCGGCCGTGAACTCGTGGCGGCCGGACTCGCCGAACTCATCGAACTCGCGCCGCTGCCATCGCTCTTCGAGCAGCCGAAGTCCTGACGGGTGGCAACCCATCCCCATCCAAGCCCGCAGCGCAAGCAAGGGAAAACGTCCGCCATCACGGGAGTGCCACGCGGATTCCTCTCGCTTGCGCTTCGGGCTTCTATGGCAACGCCTCTCCATCCAAGCCCGCAGCGCAAGCAAGGGTATACGGGCTACCCTCGCATCCCCCGCCGAACACCACCGCCGGAGTTGCCAATGTGTTTCGCGTAAAGTCAGCTGCGGTAGTCGCCGTGACAGGAGTCGCACGACTTCTTCAGTGCGCCGAGGGCGGCCCGGGCGGTTTCGTAGTCTTTCTTCTGCGCGGCATCGCGCAGCCGCAGGGCGGCATCGCGCATCGTCGAAGCGTAGCCCCGGTAGGTGTCATCGTCGAAATACTCGTAGTCGGCCTGTTGGATCACTTCCCCGATCACGGCCACGATCTCCGCATCCCGTAGCACCCGCTCCACGGCCTTGTCGAAGTCGGCCTTCGATGCGCTGGCGGCAGCCAACGTGGCATCGGCCGATTCCAGCCGCGACATCAGCGCCGGTCGGCCGGCCACCTGGCTCCATCGAAAATCTTCCTCGCGATCGGCCCTCGCGGTGGGAGCGATGCCATCGAGCAGCGATTCGAGGTCAGCGACCCGCAGCTTCGATTCGTTGAAGGATTGATCCGTGCCCACCTTGCAGTTGGAGCCGACCCGCGCGAACAGGTCGCGTGCCGTCTCCGCGTCCTTCTTCCAGCGAATCTCCTGGTCGTAGGCCGCGATGACCCCAAAGGCGAGAGCCACGGCGCTGAAGGCCTCGCGGGCCTTGTCGTAGCCTCCCCCTTTGAAATCGGATTGGCTCGCCACGGCCCCGACGAGCGCCAGCTTCATGTCCTTGATCTCGTCGGTCAGCGTCTCCTCCGAGACCAGAGCCGACCACTTCAAGCCGCCAACGCTGGACGCCGAGGCAACGTCTGCTTGAACACTTCCTGACGCTGCCTGCCTTTGGGCGGCGGCTGTGAAATTGGGCCGTTCGCCCTCGAGTTCCGTAAACGCATCATCGTGGAATGTCTTGGCGGTGTTCCGGTCCCAGGCCGCCGCGGGGGGCTTGGCCCGGCGGATCGCTTGCGGCGAGGAGCGGCCATCGCGGGCCGCGGAAAGACCGCCCGAGACTGCCAGACAGCCGATCAGTCCGACGACCAGTGCTTTCTGGGACGCTGCCATGGATGCCATCATGCGGCCTCGTTGCAATCCACACCTCACTCGTAAGCCCTACTCTCAGGGCCCGAACTTCATCATACGACAAGGACGAAAAAAGCTCTGGCCAACACTGTTTTTCGGGCCTCTTTTTCCGCCTTGACGGGCTGCGGCCAGCTCGTCACTCTCTCGCCCCCAATGGCCCCCAACCGCCAGCATGGCTGGAAACTGGATGGGCCCCGCGAGACCTCACTGTCTGAGCATCGGAGGAGCAGCATGACCGCCAAGCCATCAACGTCGGGATCGCCCGTGAGCACCATCATCCGCACAAGGGTCTATTCCCTCTGGGTGGCCTGCCTCCTGACCGGCTGTGGCTTGGCAGCCCTGGCCCTGGCAGGCTGTTCCGGCGGCGGCACGGTGGTCTCCGCGACCGGCACCGAACCTGCGAAGGCAACAGTCACCGCATTTCTCGAAGCCATCAAACGTGGCGACGACCCCGGGGCTCAGGCCATGCTGACGAAGGTGGCCCGGGCCAAGACCCAGGAATTGGGTATTTCCGTGGCCCCACCCGTGACCTCCACGGCAACCTATTCGATCCGCGAGTGCGAAGTGATTCCGGGAAACGAGGAACTGGTCCACGTCGGCACCACTTGGACCGACACCGATCCGGATGGTTTTACAACCACCGAAAACGTGGTCTGGGCCGTCCGGCTCGACCCCGAGGGCTGGCGGGTAGCGGGCATGGCAACCCGAATTTTCGATGACCTGCCGCCGCTGCTGCTGAATTTCGAGGATCCGGAAGACATGATCGCCAAGCAGGAACTGGTGGCGCAAGAACTGCAAAAACGCGCTGCGCAGGCCGCCCAGCAGGCCAAGCAGCCCCAGCAGCGGACAGCGGTGGGCCCTGCCGACGGCCAACGGAAGTAGTCGGCTTCCGGAGAGTGACAGGCGGCAGCCAGGGGAGCGACAGGCGGCGGGCCGCCGGAGCAACAGGCGGCGGCCGCTGGGCTACAGCCGGAGGCTGCGGGGGCGTCGAGACAACGCCTCGCCACCCCCCTCCAGGCGGTCTGGGGTATCTCTAAGCCCCTGAAAAAGGCCCCCTTCATGGGGCCTTTTTCGCGGAATTATCGCGAAAAAAGCGGATTCACCGCGCCTTCTGACCGACCGGGCGTCCTTGACAGCCCCGGAGGCACTGTTAGCCTAACCGCCTGGATTACCCAGGCCGGAGAGTTTCCCCAACCCGCAGCTCTTGCAGGGCAGTGCTGCCGGTTGCCGGATTCCCGCTTGTGCCCCGGGTGGTCTCGTTGCTCGCTCGGTTTTCTGCGGTCCGGTGGCCGTCCCGGATCGGGGTTGTTTCGTGACGGCTTTTAGGAACGCACCCCGCGTTCAATGTTTCCATCTGGAGGTATGTGATGAAGCGTATTCTCGGACTCTGTTTCGCTATGTTCATTGCTCTCGTTGCCATCGCCCTCGTCGGCGGTGACTCGGGTGCCGTCGCTGGCCACGGCTGCCATGGCCGTGCCCGCTGCCACGGCGGTCTGTTTGCCCACAAGAAGAAGGGCTGCCATGGCGGTCTCTTCGGCCACAAGAAGAACCGTTGCCACGGTCAGGCTGCTGCCGCTCCGGCTTGTGAGTCGGGCTGCGGTGAGGCTGCTGCTGCCCCGGCTTGTGAGTCGGGCTGCGGTGAGTCGGCTGCCGTCGAAGGCGGCTGCTCGAGCTGCGGTGGTGAGTCGGCTGCCGTTGAGAGCGGCTGCTCGAGCTGCGGCGGTGAGGTTGCCGGTGGCGAGGTCGTCAGCGGCGGCTGCGCCGGCGGCAACTGCGAAGGCAGCAGCGTGATCTCGGAAGGCGTGCCGACCGAGGCTGCTCCGGCTGCCCCGGCCGCCGTTGAGGCCCCGGCTGCTCCGGCCAAGACCTGAGCTGCGAATCGAGAGCCAGTCGCACCATCGCAACCAGGTCTGCCCTGAGGCGAGCGTTGATGCGGGTGGACAATGCATAGGCCGGGCCTTCCCCAGGGAAGGCCCGGCTTTTTTCATGGTTGCAACGCGAATTCCCTCGCTTGCGCTTCGGGCTTGCATAGAGCGGGGTGTCATCCCGCTCCCCATCCAAGCCCGCTCCGCTCCCCATCCAAGCCCGCAGCGCAAGCAAGGGAATATGGCCTACCCGTCCGCACCGCGGATTCGGCTTACCCGCCGGCGGCCGGTGTCGGCACTGGCTGCAATGGCGGCGTGGCCGCGGGCGGTGCTGGCGGGGTCGTCGCGGGCGGCGATGGCGGCTGGATCAACCGCCGCAACAGCCTCCCGCGGCGGGGAGGCTCGGCCTGCTGTGGGTTCGCCGCCTCGGCAGCCTGGCGTTCGGCCCGCCGCTTCGCCACCTCGCCCAACACGCCGCCCACGAGATCGATGACCGCCTCAGCGGTGGGATCGGCCTTCATGTCGGGCGGCAGCGCAGACTTGATCTTGTCTGCCGGGGATGGCGTGCCAGCCTGCTGGCCGGGGGCTGCGTTGGCCCCGTCATCAGCCGGAGCAGAAGCCGGTTTTGTGGCATCGGGCGTCGCCGTTTTGGAATCCTTTCCCGCGGAGGCATCGGGCTTCCAGGCGGGAGCAGGCGGTGCCTGCGGCCGTGGTGGCCCGGCCGGCTGCCGCACTGCCTGCTGCCCACCGGAGCCGCGCAGCCGATCGATGAGTTCTGCCACCACGCCGCCCGCATTGGCCCGCAGTGAGCCATCGAAATCGATGCGGGGTTCGCCGAGGAAGCCACCGACGCCCACGGAGAGCGTCCGCCCCGAGAGGGCCGCCAACAGCGGCCTGTCCTGCGGCAGATCGGCCGGAATGGGGAGTTCGAGCTTGATATCGAGTTTCTTGTCGTCGAGGCCCACCGAGCCGCTCGACCGGATGTCGAGCCGCTGCCCCGGCTTCGCCAGTGGCACCCCAAATGCCAGCCCCTTGTGCGCCATCCGGCGGTCGGCGAGTGCAAACTCGATGTGCGATTCGTCGGCGATCCGGATCGACTGCGGGATTGGCAGGTTGACCGGCAGCGACTCGATGACTCGCTGCGCGAGCGGTCCTGGGCCGAGATCGACGGCGTGCATCGCGAGTACACCAGAGAGATGCCCACCCTCGGGGGCGCCCACCGGCAACGTGGCGCCGTTGATGCGAAGCGAAAACCGTCCGCTGGTCCGCGTGGCGTTGGCCATCACCGGCGCGATGTAGGCCAACACGCCCTGCGCCACCGCCGGCTCGAGTTTCGCATCGGCCAAAAGCTGCACGGGCTCGACCGTCCATTCGCTCCGCGTCCCGCTCGCCGAGGGGGCGAGCGCTGCCCGCACGTGGATCGGCTCGCTCACCCATGGGTCGTCCGCCCACGGGCCGATCATGCGGACGATCGCCCCGACCACGTCAAGTTGCATCCTGACCGCTCCAGGCTTTCCATTGTGGGGGCGGGCCGCCGCGCCCGGGCCTGCAAGGGCCGGAGAGAACAGCCCCTTGAGGTTGGAATTGCGGTCGGCGTCAAACTCCACAGTGGCGTCAAGCCCTTCCACACGCACGCGGCCGAGATCGCCGAGCGAGAGGATGATGCCGGCGATTCCGTGGCTCAGTTCCACACGTTTGATGGAAGCCGGCTCGCGACTGCCGTCGTGCGGCACGATGTGGATGTCTTCGAAGACCATCGGCCCGACCCAGCCGAGCTGCACGCTGCCGAAGCGCACGGCGGCCTGAAGCGCGGGCGCGGCGTTGGAGATGAGCTTTGAAAGCCGGGCCGGGCTGGACAAGAGCCAGGGCAGGCTGCCGATTCCGAGCACGGCGATGACGGCGAGGGCGGCCAGCGTGGCCTTCACCTGCGACGACAGAAATGACATGTGGGAAGCCTTCTGGGGCGGCACTGTTTCGGGAGATGGTTCGGGGGACGGCAGGCCCGCGTTCGGACTGGTCATATCGTGAATCTCACGGAACGGGATCGGCTTGCGATTGGGAAATGGAGACTGGCAATGCAGGGGAAGAACGGGTCGATTGTATCCACTGCCCCATCGCGAGGCATGGAACCGGCAGAGTACGCACGCGATAAAAAGGGCGGGTAGGCCCCCCGGTCGCACTCGCGGGTTGAATTGGATAGGCTGTTTACGGTTTCTCCGCGGGCGTAGCTCAGTTGGTAGAGCGCTAGCTTCCCAAGCTGGATGTCGAGGGTTCGAGTCCCTTCGCCCGCTCTGTCTTCCCGCCCGCAGTGCCATCCATGGCCACTGCGGGCTGACGGGAATGCTTCCCGGAGAGAAATGGTGCCAGCCACCAAATCTGGGCAAGATGCCAGCTTCTCTATTTTTGGTGGCTGGCACCTTTTCCCGTGCCATCCATGGCCACCGCGATTCACGGAACGAGACGCTCAGCCCGGCGGGCCGCCCATGCCGAAGCCCGATTGAAGGCCAATGCCAAGATGGCCGAGCCGGCGGCGTAGTACAGCGGCCTCGAGCCATACGCTGCGTCTTTCGGATTGATTGCGACCAGGAAAAACAGGACGACCGACGTCACGCTCGTCAGCGACAGACCGGTGAAAACGACGCTCCAGGCATCCCACTTCATGACAAGACTCCATGTTTGTGTATCGAACTTTGAAAACCCGCACACGCTTAACCCTGCACCGATACTCCATACTCCGCGAGCAGTCGTTCTGCCGCGGCGAGGGCTCGCCGGGCCGAGTCGTCAAGCTGTATCGGCCGATTGCCGCCGGTAGGGGTGAGCATGGCGCGGGCGAAGATCTTGAACTTCTCCAGCGTCGATACCCGCGCCCGCTCGTCGAGCACCTCGAAGCCGCGCCCTCTGATCTTCGTCCCGATCGCGCGATAGATTCTCGCCGCCGCCCGGACAGCCAGGCGAGAATCGGTATCGAGCCCGCTGATGCCCGCCTCGCCGGCAGAGTAGTAGCTGTCGGCGACTTCGAGGATCGTCTGCACACCCCGCCGTACCTGCCGTGGGTCGGGCGGCCCACCGCCGGGCCGCAGCCCGTCGGTCCATTCAAGCGGCAGGTAGCAGCGAGACCGACGCCAGTCTTCCGCGACGTCGCGGGCGATGTTGGTCAGTTGCATGCCCATGCCAAGCGCCGCCGCGTGGGGGAGATGGCGGCGATCCGCGAGGCCGAGGACAGGACACAAGAGCACGCCGACCGCGCCGGCGACCCGAAAGCAGTACAGCAGGAGGTCGGCCTCGTGAAAGCCGGCCGCCGGCGTGAGGTCCGACCGCATCCCATCGAGCAGGGCGAGGGCCGCGTCGAGTGGCAGGTCATTTCGGCCGACGAGTTCTGCCAGCCAGCGGCTCTCGGGGGCGACCGGGCTGTTTCCACCGGCGATCTGGCGGACGTCCTGCGTGGCCCGTTCGACGAACTCCAGCGCCTGCTGCGGCGAGGCAGCGGTATCGACGCCGTCGTCGCACCACCGACACCACGCGTAGAGCCGCTCGACGTCGGCCCGTTTGCCGGCGGGCAGCAGGCGGCTGGCAAACGAGAACGAGCGGCTGTGCCGCCGGATCGACTCACCCGCTGTCGGGCTGCTAACTGGCGACGACATGGAAGTCGGCTGCGATCGTGTCGCAGGTGGCCTTCGCAGAGTTGACGACGCCGGGCACGCCGGCCCCTGGATGGGTGCCCGCCCCGACGAGGTAGAGCCCGGGGATGTCCGGGTCTCGGTTGTGCGGGCGGAAGTAGGCACTCTGGGTGAGCGTTGGCGCGACCGAGAAGGCGGACCCGAGATGGGCGTTGAACCTCCCCGCGAAGTCGGCGGGCGTGCAGTGCCGACGGGTCACGACCGCATTGCGCAACCCCGGGAGGTGCGTCTCGAGCGACTCGAGGATGGCGTCGCCGTAGCGGGTGGCCACAGCCTCCCAGTCGATCGCTGCGTTGCCCAGGTGAGGCACGGGGCTGAGCACGTAGAACGACTCACCTCCGGCCGGGGCCATGCTCGGGTCGGTGATCGTGGGGGCGTGAAGATACAGGCTGAAGTCGGTGGGGAGGCTATGGCCGTGGAAGATGTCCCGCAAGAGCCCCATGAACCGCGACGCAAACAGGATCGTGTGGTGGGCCAGGTTCGGATACCGACGGTTGGTGCCGAAGTACAGCACGAACAACGACATCGACCAGGTCATTCGCTCCAGCCGCCGCTGCCGGCGGCCCGCAGCGGCGACCCCACGGTAGAGCCGCGCGTAGGTATGGTGCACGTCGGCGTTTGAGACGACTGCATCGAACACCTCCGGCGGCCCGCCGGCGGCGTGGACGACGTGCCTGGTCGCGTCGCCGGCAGTCTCGAGCGTGACTCGATCGACCGGAGCCGCAAGTCGGAGCGTGCCGCCGAGGTCTTGGAAGAGCCGCACGAGGCCGCGGACGAGCGCCCCAGTGCCCCCCTCGGGAAAGGACACGCCCCACTTCCGCTCGATCCAGTGGATCAGCGTGTAGATGGAGCTTGTCTCCAGCGGATTCCCGCCGACGAGCAGAGGGTGAAAGCTGAACGCCTGCCGGAGGTGCTCGTCTTTGACAAATCGTGATACGGTCGCGTAGACGCTCCGGTCGGCCCGCAGGCGGGCCAGCTGCGGGGCGGCTCGGATCATGTCGGTGAAGTGGAGGAAGGGGACGGCGCCGAGTTCCTCGTATCCCTTGGCGAACACCTGCCGGGAATAGTCGGCGAAGCGACGGTAGCCGTCCACGTCGGCGGGGTTCACGCGCCGGACCTGTTCGATCAACCCCGCCTCGTCGGCGACGTAATCGAAGGCCACGCCGTCGTTCCAAAGCAGGCGGTAGAGCGGGGTCACCGGCAACAGGCGGACGTAGTCGGCCATCCGCCGGCCTGAAAGCTCGAAGAGTTCCTCCAGGCAGTGTGGGGCGGTGATCACGGTCGGCCCGGCATCGAAGATGTAGCCGCCATCCTCGTACACGGCAGCCCGGCCTCCCGGCTGGTCGTGGGCCTCGTAGCAGACCGTTTCGAAGCCCATCGACTGCAGACGGATGGCGGCGGCGAGGCCGCCAAAGCCGCTGCCGATCACGGCCGCCCGCCGATGCTGGCCGGTGCCTGACTGAGGCGGACGCCCCCCTGCGCCTGTCGCCATATTCACAGAAGAGCCTCCGCCCTCGTCGGCTCGATGGCCACCCGCAGGGCGTCGCAGATCGCTGCCAGCGGAATGGCTTCACGGGCTCCGCCCGTCGCAGCAGTGAGCCTGTCGATTGCCCGGTCGAGCCGGGTGTTGATCGCAGCCACCGCCCGGCGGTGGGTCGCTTCCAGCAGATCCTTGGCGAGCGGGCGAAACTCAGCCCGCTGCTCTTCCGATTGCCGCAGCCGGCGCTGCCACACTGTGAACTGCTGGGCCGACACTTCGCTTGCGGCCCAGGCCCACGGCCAGGTGACACGGCGGTTGCGGAGGTCGTCGCACCGATCCGACCCTTCGAGCAGTTCGCAGAGCTCGTCGAGGTCGTTTTTCATTTGCAGGCAGATGCCGATCCGGCAGCCGAAGGCGGCTACGGCTTTGAGCGTCTGCCGGTCTCCCGCGGCGGCCTGGGCACCACACCACGCGGCCAATGACGCGAGGCGGCCGGTCTTCCAACGCGAGATCGCCAGCGCCGTGACCTGGGCTTGTCGCGGCGTGACCTCGTCGATCCGCGTGGCGAGGTCGATCGCCTGCCCCTCGTGACATTGCCGTGCCACCGTGATGAACCTGCCCACGAGCGCCGCCGACCGCGTGGGATCGTCCAAGGCGGCTGACGCCAGTTCCAGAGCGCGGAAATACATCCAGTTGCCAGCGTTGACGGCCCGGGCCGGCCCGATCACCTGATGCAGCGCCGGCTGGCCGCGGCGGGTGAGCGATTCGTCCTCGAAGTCGTCGATCACGAGCGAACCAGCGTGCAGGAGTTCGACCGCATCGACGATCAGCGAGGGCGCCGCGGAGCGGCCACCGGCAAATGCATAGGACTCCTCGAGCAGAGTTGCCCGAAGCCGCTTGCCACCTACGCCGGGATAGAGGTCGGGCGCGAGTTGGAGGGCCTTGGACCAGCCGTGCCCTGTGCGGGTGGTCTGGTGCGTCGCGCCGGCGAACCCGAGGAGATTTTTCGTCATGTCGGCAGCGGCCCCGGGAGTGAGACAAACGATCTGGCAAAACGAATCGGCGCCAGGCCCATGGGCGGCCAGCCAATCATGATCCGAGCCGCATCGGTGAACGTAAAGCGATGCGCGTAAAACCGGGCGATTCGCGCTTCCGGCAGGACACGGTAGAACCGCCGGAAGATCTTCCAGCGGTCTTCTGGCCTGACCAAGCAAAAGAGCAGCCGGTTCAGAAAGCGGGCGAATCCTCGCCGCAGCCGGTCCTTTGCGACCGCAGAGGCGACCTCCGCGCCGACTCGGTCCGGGCATGCCCGGGCGACGAGTTCCGCGAAGCGAACGGCCAGCGGCATCGAGTATCCCGTGGCGGCGTGGTACCAGCCGCCGGCATAGCCGCCGGCTGGCGACCGCCCCTCGCGCCGGGCTGTGGCTGCATAGGGCATCGGGAGACACCCCCGCTCGGTTCGGATCAGCTTCGCCGATCCTGCGTCGGCCTCGGCCAGCCGAGCCGAGATCAGCGAGGCGGCCCGCGATTCATCGCACGCCGGCTCCTCGTGGAACCGGGTGTACTCGAGCAGCACGCGATCAGGACCGAGCGGGAGTTCGTAGAGAAATTCGAAGCCCGCTGCCTGGTCTGCCGGGACATCCATGACAGTCGGTTCCGATGCCGGCCAGCGCCGAGCAGTCGCATACTCGTGGCCGATGAAGGTCTGATAGCCTGCTCCGCTCGGCGCCCCTGCCTCCGCCCGACCGCGACAGTCGAGGACAGCACGGCAGGAGATGTCGGTGGTCCCGCCGAGTCTCACCGCGGTCGGCGAGAGGATCTCACACGACTCGCCTGTGCGAACGACGAGCCGGCCGGGGCGAGCCGCTCCCCCCGCTCCGCCTGCCAGTGACAGCGTCGCCTCGCGGAGGCGGTCGGACGTGATCGTCGCGTAGGAGATTTTGACTCGCCGCGACAGCGTCGGAAACCTGACGCGATAGCCGGGCCAACGGTGGGCGACCAGCGGGTCAAACCAGTTTCTCGCCTGTTCGTCGACGTCTGTCTCGTGGAACGACCAGGTGTGATTGCCGCACAGTTCAGCGGCCCGTTCGAGGAGCAGGACTGTTGCCTCCGGCCGGTGCCAGGCCAGAGCATGCGCCAAGAGACAGCCTTGAAGACCACCGCCCACGATGCAGTAGTCGAACTCCGTGACAATTGTCATGCGGGGCTCCCCGAGGCTATGCGGGGTTTCAAGTTCATGCGGGGCTTGACGTGCAGCGACTGCATCCGCCGCCGGACAGACGCCTCGCACAGCGGGGCGACGCCGTGCAGGAGCAGATGCGGCACAGCCACGGCGCTCAAGCCGACAAAGGTCGCCCGAATGAGCGTGCCATTCCAGCCCGCCCCGCCGAGCACGAGCCACGCGGCCAGCCCGACCAGAGCGATCGCCCCCACGGTCAAGGGCGCAAGGCTTCGGACTAATTCCGGCCAGCTCTCGCCAAGTTCACGACGAAGTCGCTCAAGGCCCCGCGCCGAGTGCCAGCCACAGAAATAAACCGGGAAGCTCACCAGCGGGCTCGTGACGGCGAAGAGCACCACCAGTGATGCGACCAACGCATTATCGGCGAGCAAGACCCGCCGCCTCCGCCCGGTGCTTCTGCAGGCCATCAGGCCCTGGAACGCCCAGGCGGCCGCCGCAAGCGGCAGCATGATCCACGAGCAAGCCGTCAGCACGCTGATGGCCTGCTGGATGGCCGGGCCCGAGCCCCCCGGCGCGGTCAGGCCGAGGATCGTGGCGACGTCCGTGGCGCGAAACAGCAGCGGCGTCCAGACCACGAGGCCTCCTCGTGCGAATCGGAACACCGGCCGCATGCCCCGCGGACCAACAGGGAGCCGCGGCTCTTCCTGGCCGAAATGCCAGGCTGAAGCCAGAAAAAATGCCACCACCGTGGCGGCCGGCGCCACGAACCAGCCGCACACAACCACCACCGCAACCGTCAGATACCCGGCCAGAAACACCGGCAGCCACGCAGTTCCAAGAACCGGTTCGAGCCGCGGCCGGGCGAAGCGATGGTCGGCCGCGCCGTGCGGCAGACCGATCAGCGCGACGAGAGCCGCCAAAACGCCGGCCGTGACGCCGGCAGTGGCCTGAGAAAAAAAGAACGCGGCCCCGATAATAGCCCAAGAGAGCAAGATTACCGAGGCCGCGTGCATGGAAACACTATTCTTTTGCAGAGGGTCCCGCCGCTCAGACGGTGCCGTACGCCTCACCGTGGGCAGTCTTCGTGCTCTTGGCCTTGGCGATGAGATAGATCAGCACGCCGAAGCCCGCCTTGGCGGTCATGTCGGCGATCGCGTAACCAATCTGCAGGCCAACGACACCATTGGCACCCGTGACGCCATTGGCAGCATTCGCGGTCCCGGCCTTCGCCGCCAGGGCATCGGGCGTGCCACCGAGCGCGTAGGCGATCGGGTAGACCGCCCAGGTGACCAGGATCACCAGACGGGCGATCTCAAGGAGCTTGCGAGCCGCGGGCGGCTGGCTGTCGAGCGAATTCGTCAGTTCCGTCCAGAGCACATAGAGAATGTAGAAGAACGGAATCGACGAGAGCCCACCCCAAATAACCCGCTCGGACCAACGCGACGGATCGGAGATCACCTCGCCCGGATAGCCGAGCGCAATCATCAAGGCCGCGGCGATCACCAGCCGAGTCAGCAGACTCGTCGCCTTGGCCGAATGCAGTCGCAGGACGGCCACGAGTTCGACCATCAGCAGCGGCACCGTCAGAATCCAGTCGGCATACCGATAGAAGTCGTTGAAGGCGGCGCCGGTGCCCTTATACCCAGTTGCGCCAACCAGCGAGTAGGCATCGTGCCAGCTGTGGCGGATCATGAAGTAGTGGTAGCAGGCGATCGAAACCACGATGCCAGACACCAGCAGAGCCGGACGGTATTCCTGATCAACGTGCGAACGGGCCATGAACAAGAACAGGGCGGCCGCCCCCATCGTCGCGACAGTCATCGAAAAGATGTTGTCTACTGCGTTGTATTGGAGCACTGACAGGTCGGGCATCGCCGACCCAAGCAAACAGAAGCCTTCGATCATCGCTTCACCTGTTTTCAATATGGTGTTGGAAAAACTGCAGCCGCTTCGCTCCCTCGGCAACGATCACCAGATCCAAGGGCAAGCCACAACCGGCCGGCCTCTTGCAACGGATGACTCCCCCTCCGAGAGGGTCTAAGCGACTCCCTAAACAATCGCGACATAGTAGCCCGTTAGGGACATAACGGCAAGCGGATACCGACTGAGAAGCAGGTTCAAACCCTCGCCGACGGCGACACAGCAGCGGCATAAAGACCGCTTTTCCTACGATATCGCCCGACTCGGCAGGATGTGGGCCACTGTCTTCAAGAGACGTCCCTGCCCTCAGTAGACGTCTTTGAGGTAGCGTTTTTCATTTTTCATGAGGGTTTCCGAGACCCACTCGTCGGCCTGATCAGGCGTTTTACCGCCATGCTTGGCCACGATCGTCACCAGAGATGCATGAACGTCTTTGGCCATTCGCTTTGCGTCGCCGCAGACGTAGAAGAAAGCACCCTCGTCCAGCCAGCGATAGAGTTCAGCACCCTCTTCTTCCATGCGGTGCTGCACATAGATTTTGTCGGCCTGATCTCGGGAAAATGCGGTGGAGAGTTTGTGAAGGAGTCGGGATTTCTGGGCAGCCCGAAATTCCTCGCCGTAAAGGAAATCGGTTTTCGCGTGCTGATCTCCGAACAAGAGCCAATTGCGACCCGAGTGGCCATGGATGGCACGGTGCTGGAGAAAGCCTCGAAACGGGGCGACACCAGTTCCCGGGCCGACCATGATCATGTCGCGATCTGGTGGTGGGAGATGAAAATGGCGTGTGGGTTGGACATAGACGGGGACTGACGACTGGTCGGCCAGATCGGCGAGGTAACCAGACGCGAGGCCCTTTTTGTGCCGACCGTGGGACGTGTACTGAACGAGGGCGACAGTAAGGTGAGCCTCTCCGGGACGGTGGTCGGGCGAGGACGCGATTGAGTAGAGACGCGGTGCAATCGTGTTCAGGAGACCGGGAATTTCCGCGGGCTCAAAGTGCACTCCCGGAGCATCACGAAGAACGTCGATCACGTCCCGGTCGAAAATATAGTGGTCGAACTTTTTGTCATCGGCACAAACGTCCTGGAATCTCTGCTTTGCCGGGCCCACAGCTTTTTCCGCCACAGCTCGAACAAACTTTTTCCTCACACGGTTGAGCACGGCAGAGGTTGCAATTGTTTCGTGCAGGGCCGCATCGTTTTGAAGGCCCAACGTTTCGACGAATTCACTCACCAAAGGTTCGGGGTTCCGCGGCACGACGCCGAGGGCATCGCCACAGGTGTACGTCGGACCCGCGGAGCCTAAATCGATGACGATGTGGCGGGTATCTTTGCTCGAACCTTGCTGGTTGAGTCGGCGATTTTCACGAAGCCGCGAGGCAAACGGGTTGCGCCGACCGAAAGCCGTCTGGGGAGTGGGGAATTCGGCCATAGTGCTTCAGGCCACCCCTGAGCGACGTGTACCTGAGCGACGTACGAGGATTTCAGCGACGTTCCGGGATTTCACCGTGCCAGTCCTTCTTTCTCTCGGGGGGGCAGGGCATTGCCTTCCGGTCGTTTCCCCTGTTCCAGCCTGGCGATCGAACTGAACCAGCTAAACACGCCGAGAACCACGACCCCATAGACCATAGCGACGAGCGCAACGACAAGATCGTAAGGCTTTGGTGTCGACAAGGATACACGGAGAAGCACCGTCGAAATAACGAACCCCGCGTTCCGAAAGACATACTCGTACCGATCGTAGTAGGACAGTGACACGATCAGAAGAAACACGTCTGAAAAAATCATGAACTCGAAGAAGAGCGGGAAGAAAAAGAGGTCCGGATTCTGCGGCGGATGCGGCTGACCTATGACCGTCGCCGGCACGATTCGCAACCAACTCGCGAAATTGAGTGCGGCGAGTCCTACCAGGACGAAGAGCAGCAACACGGCAACGGCTTTTTTCAGCTCGATGAAGCCGTCGAGATTTTTCTCAATCGAGATCTTGGGCGTCCTCTGGCGAATCAGGGTGAATCCGGTAACGATTACGAACATCGCCACAGCACCCACCATGTCGAGCAACACCGCGCCGGCTGCTGCAGGTTCTGACAGCCAGTTTTCTATGTCTTCAAAGCCTCCGATGTCTTTAAAGACACGACGCACGATGATGAGCGACATGATCTGATACTGCTTGGCGATTTCTCCGGTATGGGAATTCGCGATGGCGAAAACGAGGAGAATGACCTCGTAGAAAAGAATGATGCTGAACGGTGTGTAGACCGCGTGAAGAGGGCTGCGATCGACGCCTTCAAGGATCGTCTGCGGCATGTCGGGCAGATTCCGAACGGCCGCGATGAGCAGGAGATGCATGAGAAAGCCACCTGCGGCGGCAATCACCACACCTTTTTCGAACCAATCCTGTTTCGAGCATTCCGCCAGCCGATCGAATAACGTGGCCAGGAGATGGCGGACTGATAGAAACATCGGGTACCAAAGCTTTCAGTGGAACTGCTGCGTGGGGGGTGTACTCGATGCATCCTAACGCTGCGTCAACAAAGCGAGTTGCGTCACTTTTTTCGGCTCTTTGTTGGGCTGCGAAAAAAAAGCACCCCGCACGTTGAAACGTACGGGGTGCCGATTGAGAGAGCCGGAACATGTCAGCCGGAACCTGGCAGTCAGTTCGGCACGATCGTTACGGCAGAATCACGGCGTCGATCACGTGGATCACGCCGTTGCTCGTCTTGATGTCGGTCTTGGTGACGTTCGACATCCCCTTCGCGGTGCCGACCTTCACGCCGCCCGTGGTGGAGATCTTCACAGCCGCTCCGCCGGCCGTCTTGGCTTCCGTGAGCTTGACGACGTCAGCCGCCATCACCGAGCCCGGCACGACGTGGAGCAGCAGGATTTCCTTCAGCTTGCCCTTGTTTTCGGGCTTGAGGAGGGTTTCGAGCGTGCCAGCCGGCAGCTTGGCGAAGGCTTCGTCGGTCGGAGCAAAGACCGTGAACGGTCCGGCACCCTTGAGGGTATCGACCAGTTCGGCAGCGGTGAGGGCGGCGGCCAACGTCTTAAACGAGCCGGCTCCGACAGCCGTCTCGACGATATCAGCAGCCCGACCGACCGACATCGAACCAATCAGGCAGCAGGCCATCGCCACGATGGCGGAAAAACGGGACATCTTCATGGGGAAATTTCTCTCATAGGGAAAGGATTGAGTACTCACGTCGGGGGAAGAGTAGCAACCCCAAGCACGCTGCCAAGTGGCAAATCCGGCGCATGAGCCTCTGAAGATGAACGCGGCCCGCGGCTTTTCGATGTTTTGCCGAAAAGAGAATCGATCGTTTTGTGATAGGACACTTTCGATGGACATGCCGCTCCGCAGAGACGGCACTGCTCCATCGACAGCCTGCGGTTAAGGATTCTGATCGATGATTCGTGCTCAGCGGCCCGCCCACGCGGCCTCGATCGCGTCGCAGGCGAGTTCGAGGCCGTCGGCATCGGCTAGCCTGGCGGCGACGTCGCGGCAGCGGGTCGCCACGGCCGAATCGTCGAGCAGCCCGCGAATCATCTCGGCGACCGCCGGCCCACGAAAGCGTTTTGGTGGCAGGCTCTTCCCTACGCCGAGGCGTTCGATGCGGGCTGCGTTGTCGCACTGATCGAAGCCCATCGGCATGATCACCTGCGGCACGCCCGCCGCGAGCGCCTGCGACATCGAGCCGATGCCGCCGTGGTGCGCGAGCAGGGCCGATCGCGCGAGCAGCCAGCGAAATGGCACGAAATCAACGTGCCGCACGCCATCGGGCAGCGATGTCGGCACCTGCTCGGGAAACCGCGTGAGCAGCAGGCCGCGACGGCCAAGCCGCAGGCAGGCCTCGGCGGCGGCTAGAAAGAAGTCGCGTCCATACACATTGGCCGAGCCGGGCGTGAACACCAGCGGCGGCGGGCCAGCTTCGATGAACCGCACGACATCGGCCGAGGGCTCGACCACGCCCTCCTCGCTGTAAAGCGGAAACCCGGCGAGTCGCGTCTGGGGAGGCCAGTCTCGCTGCCGCGGCGCAAACCACTCGGGAAACATCGCGACCAGTCCCAGCGGCGAATGCATCCACTCGCGAAAAACACCGCGGACCGGCGGCAGACCGAGACGGCCTCGAAACTCGTTGAGCCACGGGCAGATCGCGCGATCCGAGACGCCATCGACAAGCTGCCACTGCAGTCGCCGAAACCAGGCCGGTCCGCGGTGCACCGGCAGCACCGGCAGCCGTGGGCCCTCGAAGTCGCTGCGAAAGAGCATCGGCGAGAGGTGAACGCTTACGAGCGGGATGCCCTGCGCTTCCTGGGCGACACGCGCTCCGAAGGCGAGGCTCGACCCACCAACGAGCGTGCGGCCCGGTGTCTGGTGGTCGAGGATGCTGCGATACACAGGCTCGAGCAGCGGGCGGATCGCCAGATCGATGATCGTTCGCGCGCCGTGGATCGGATGCCAGATCCGCGGGTTGCGAATCATCTCCCGAAAGTCGCTCTCTGGTAGCGGATCGACGAACTCCAGGCCCGCCTCTTCGACGAGCCTGCGGAAATACCCGGCCGTGATGACCGTCACCCGATAGCCGCGCCGTCGCAACACCCGCCCCAGGCCCACAAAGGGATGCACGTCTCCCGAACTGCCGATGGTGCAGAGGATGACATGGACAAGGCTGTCATCCATGCTAATTTTGGCCGCTCTTGCGGAAGTCCCAGGGGGCGACAGGGCTAGGCTGGGCCCAGAGGCCGAGCCGTTGCGACTGGGCCTGCGACTGCAGGGCCGCGAGCGATGTGTCACGGGAATAGTCTACGTAGTGCCAGGCGTTGCCGGTGGCAACCATCTGCCGGTTGACGTCAACGCCGTTCGAGGAGAGGTGGCCGATCCAGCGGCCGTAGCGGTCCTTGCCGTCTTCCGTCACCTCGACCGTCTTGCCAAACACCATCTCCGCCAGCACCTCGCGAGACACCTTGCCGTAGTCCTGGCCGATCTCCGGCGCGTCGATCTCCGCCAGCCTCACCTTCTGCTGCTGGTTCGACTCGTCGAGGCAGGTAACCGTGTCGCCGTCGTGCACGCCCACCACACGCCAGAGATGTGGACCTACGGAGCGGTTCGCCGACGACTGCATCGGCGAGACACTCACCGGCTGCGCGGGTGTTGACGACGGCGAGATCGGCGTGGGAAACGACGAGGCTGGCGACGCGGGAGGGACCGGCGGCTGCGTTGCCGTGGCGATGGCGGCTGCCGAACCGGCCACCATCGGCGGCGCTTCCGTTGACGATGCCCACTGGCTCGGCGGTGGCGCCGCCTGAGGGACTCCCGGCGGGGTCTGCTGGACCGGTGCCCACGATGCTGATGATGGTGCTGGTGTAGGCGGCGGTGGTGCCAGCGCCGGGGCCAAGGGCTGTGGCTGATAGGTCGGTGGTGCCGAAGCGAACGACGTGGCTGGCAGCGTTCCCTGCGGCGGCACGATCGGCGTGCCGGTGAGCGCCTTCGACCCCGGAGGATATTGGTAGGGCACCGGCTGATAACGGGCCACCGTGGCCGGCGGCAGCGTGTAGGTCGCTGCCGGCGCGCCCTGCGTCTGATAGTTCCAGCCCTGCATCGATGCCGGCTGTGTCGCCATCGGCATCGCCTGCCGTCGATTCACCTGCGATGGGCTGGGCATGCCTGCCGCCGCGGCAAGCACGGGGGGCCCGATCTGATAGGTGAAGACGTAGGTGGGCGAGTAATACATCGTCAGGGGACGGCCATCCGGTCCGACGCCCTGATAGGGCACGGCCTGCGGCGTCCAGCCGGTAGGAATGGCGCCGCCCTGGATCACGGCTGAAGGAAGCGCTGGCGCCTGCCAGTAGGGATGCGAGCCGCCTCCGGCCGTCGCTGTGCCCGACACACCGCCTGTGGCCCAGGCATTCACCGCCTGCGTCGCGGGTGTCGTGGCGACGGGTGATTGCGCGGAAGCGCCGCGGCCGGCCGCGCAGAGGATGACCACTGCCACGAGCCGGACGTACAGAGAACCCCAGCGATGTCGGCGTCCCTGCCGCACGTTGTTCGCCCTCCTGGCGACGCCAGGGTTGTAACAGCCCACCACCCAAGTCCCCGAGAGGACTTTTCAAGTCTCCGCGTGCGGGGAGCTATTTCCTCAGAGAAACATCGGGTGTTTCACCGAATCCGGTGGAATCGACCGACGGCTCACGGCACGACTTGCCCCGGCGTTGCCAAATGGGCGGCTGTGGCAAGCTGCGGGGTTTAGTCGGGTTGGAAATCTGCTCGATCCGCGGCCTACACTCGACGGCCATGCGGTCGCGGTCGCTCATCGTCGTGTCGGTTCTGGCTGCCTCCCTGTCCGGCATGTGGTGCACTGCTGCCGACACGCTCGAGGCACCCTCGGTCGATGCCCTCACGGCGTCGGCACGACGGGCAGGGCTACGGGTTCTGGAGGGCGACCACCTCGTGCTCGTCACCGACCGACCGGCCCGCGTCGGAGATGGCGTCGAGGATCTGCCCCGCATCTTCGACGAGGCGTGGCTGGCGTGGTGCGGCCATTACGCCCTCGATCCCGCCTCGCATGAAAAATGGCGGGCCTTCGGCTGCCTTGTCGTCGATCGCGAGCGGTTTCGTGCCGCCGGTCTGCTGCCCGATGCGATCCCCGACTTTGCCAATGGCCATTGCTCCAACCACCGATTCTGGATGGCAGACCAGTCGAGTCCAGCCTACCGGCGTCATCTTCTGCTGCACGAAGGCGTGCATGCGTTCACGCTCACGCTCCGTTCACTCGACACGCCGCCGTGGTATACGGAGGGCATCGCCGAACGCCTGGCCACACACCGCCTCGACAACGACAACACGAATCATGATCCCAAGGGAACGATCGTTCGCTTCGTGCCGTCACCGCTGCCACTGCGTGCCACCGACGTCGAACAGCTCGGCCGCATCGAGACGATCCGGGCCTTGAGGACCGCTGGTGAGTGTCCTGGTCTCGCCGACATCTTCGCCACGCCAGGGGCGAACCACCGCGACCTCTCCGCCTACGCCGGGAGTTGGGCCGCTGTCGCGTTGCTCTCGCTCCATCCGCGGCACGCGCCGACCTTTGCCGTGGCCGAACGAGGCCCTCTCGACCCCCAGTTCAATCGGCGACTCAGCGACACGCCCGGCTGGGACGGCGATCAGGCCGAACGAGACTTCGACGCGTTCACCGACGAGATCGACTACGGCTACGACTTTTCCCGTTCCGCGATCGACTGGAAACCGGGACGGCCGCTCGATTCGTGCCAGACGATCAGCGTCGCCGCCGGCCGCGGCTGGCAGAACTCCGGCTGGTCGCTCCGCAAGGGGGCGCACTATTCGCTACGAGCGACGGGCCGCTGCACGATCGGCACGCTGACAGGGCCTGCCGCCGAGCCGCCTCTAAGGCTGGAAACCGAGGCCAACGGCATCTCACTGCGGTGGTATCGAGGCCGGCCGCTTGGAAGGCTGCTGATCGCGCAGTGGGTGGAGCAGCCAGACGACGGCGGCCGCCCGCGGTTCGTCGTGGTCGCTGAATGTGAAGGCCGCGAGTTTACCGCCGCCACCGACGGCACGCTCTTCTGCAAGCTCAACGATCCGCCGGGCGAGTTGGCCGATAACGACGGCCACCTCACGGTCGAGATCGAGCCCAAGTAGCTGCCCGATTCCCTCGCTGGCGCTTCAGCTTTGATGCGCACGGCAAACTCGCACGCGCCTACCCGACCGCCAGTTCTTTCACGGTGCCCGTGCTGTCGCCAAACGCGTCGATCTCGACTCCCGTGCCCTTGAGCAACGTAAGCCAGACGTTGCAGAGCGGCGTATTCCTGGGTTGGACGATATGGTGGCCCAGTGTGATGCCGGCGCCGCCGCCCGCGATCAGGGTGGGGCAGTTGTCGAGATAGTGGATCGAGCGGATCGTGCTGCCAAAGACAACGGTGGTATGGTCGAACAGGCTCGACCCATCCGTCTCCTTCGTGGCCTTCAGTTTGTCGAGGAGCGTGGCCAGCATCTCGCTCTGCGCGAGGTCGCGTTTCTGCGAGGCCGCCATTCGGTCGCCGGGGTGGTAGTGGCTCATGTCGTGGGAGGCCACCGCGATTCCCAGGCTCTTGAGCAGGTGCTGGATCGGCTGACGGTAGGTGACGACGCGTGTGCTGTCGGTCTGCAGAGCCGCCACGAGCAGGTCGTACATGATCAAGACCTCCTCGCGGCCGACCAGCCCTTCGCCCGGTTGTGTGAGCGGCGTCTTCGGCTTGGCCGCACCCAGCCAGCGTTCCTCCTTCGCGAGCCGCGTCTCGATATCGCGGACTCCCTGGAAATATTCGTCGAGCTTGTCGGTGTCGGCGGCACTGAGCCCGCGTTGCACGCTCTTCGCGTCTTCGAGCACCGCGTCGAGCACGCTCCGCTTTTTGACGAGCATCTGCTGCCGCTGTGCGAGCGGCACGTCGTCGGCCGAGAAGAGTTTGTGGAAGGCGATCACAGGGCTGTTGAAACCCGCGATCGGCTTCCCGCGGCGATCCCAGGCCAGGGACAGGCCAGGGCCGTGTCCAGCACCGTCGAGGCCGGGCTCGCTGCCGTTGAGTTGAAGCGACGCAAACCGCGTGTCGCTGCCGAGTTGGCCGGCCACGACCTGGTCCATCGAGAGCGATTTCGTGGGGCCGGCGCCGGTGAGCCAGACCGTGCTGCCGCCGTGCGGGTCGCCCGCGAACGCATGCGTGCAGCCCTGCACGACCGTGAAGCTGTCTTTGTGCCGGGCGAGCGGCGCGAGCCCCTCGGTGAGCGTGTAACCGGCGCCGACATCGTCTTTCTTCGGAAACCATGTCTCCTCGGTCACGCCGTAGCCGATGCCCAGGCAGACCATCCGCCTCGGCCGGGCGGCCACTGCCGCCCGTGCACACCTGCGGAAGCCAAACGATTCGAGCGAGGGGAGGGCCAGGAGCGTGGTCGCTGCCTGGAGCACGCGGCGGCGGGACGGCATGGGCATGGGGGGCATCTCCGGGAGGTGCGGCGGCGTTTGAGGTCTATTGCTTCGTGCAGAAAACCGGGCTCTGGACAACCGCATGGATAAACTCGCGGACGGAAAAGTCGCTGGTAGCGGCCCGGTCAACGACCGCCTTCACGAGGTCGTCGTCTGAAAACCCCACCGGCCGGCCAAGGGCGTACGTAAGCAGGGCCTCGGTGAAGCCCGTCGCGAAGTCGGTGTGGCGAGAGGCCACGATCTCCCGCAGTTCATTGAAATCCTTGAACGCAGGACCGTTGTGAAACGCCCCCGACGGGTCGATCTCCCATTCCTTTGTGCCTACGCCGGACTTCTGATACGAGTCCTTCGACCGCCACATGCCGACGGCGTCGAAGTTCTCCAGGCCGAACCCGATCGGGTCGATCTTCCGGTGGCAGGAGGCACACTGCGGCTGCTCCTGGTGCATTTGGATCCGCTCGCGCGAGGTGAGGAGTTTGTCCTCGAGCCTCGTGATCTGCGGAACGTTGGGAGGGGCGGGCGGCGGCGGATCGTGGAGCAGTTTCCGCAGCACCCATGCGCCCCGCTCCACCGGGCTCGTCTGTTCGCCGTTGCTGCCCATGGCGGCCACGGCCGCCATGCCGAGGAGCCCGCCCCGAGGTGAGCCTTCTGGCAGCTTCACCATCCGATACGCGTCGCCGCTAACCCCATCGAGACCGTAGTAGTTGGCCATCATCGAATTGACGACCACGAAGTCGCTCTTGAGCAGGTTGCGAAGGCTCAGGTTTTCCTTCAAGAGCATCGCGAACGTCTCGTAGATTTCCTGCCGAGAAGCGTCTTTGGTTTTCGGGTCGTAGCGGGGATACACGCTGTCCTTGAACTGGAAAAAGTCGAGGCGTTCGACTCCGAGCCACTGATGCGTAAACGCCGTGACGAACTCCCGCGATCGCGGATCGTCGAGCATCCGCTCGACCTGTGCGGCCCGGCCTTCCGGCTTGAGCAGCTCGCCTGAGCGGGCCGACTCGAGCAAGGCGTCGTCGGGCGGCCCGCTCCACAGGAAGTAGGAGAGCCGGCTGGCGAGTTCGAATCCGTCGAGCGGCCGTCGCACCTGCGACTCCGTTGGCTCTGCCAGATAGAGGAAGTGTGGCGACGAGAGCATGGTCGCCAGCGATTCCGTCACCGCTTCGCGAAACGGCCGGCCGTCAGCACGCTCCCGCTCGTAGATCGCAAGCAGACGGTCGAGAAACGCCGGCTCGGGCTGGCGGCCGCGAAATGCCCGCGTGGCAAACCGCTCGAGCACGCCACGAATATCCTGCTCGGCGGAGGGCTTCGTCGCGGTCGGCTGCGGGGCGGCCGGCACGGTGAGCAGTTCGGCAAGTGCCGCCGGTGCCTGCTGATTCGCGGGCAAAGGGCCCTCGATCTCCACCCAGTCGATCCAGATGCCCAGCGGCGGGCCGATGCCGTTGGCATGGAAGGCGTCGAAGAAGATGCGATGCCCCTGATTGTCGTTGTCGTAGCTCCCCTTCTCCCTGAAGACAAAAATCTGCGAACCCTCAGTCTCGACCGGGATCTCGACGATCTGCGGCTCCTTCATCGAGCCCGTAATCTCCCGGCATTCGGCGTGCTCGCCCGCCACACCCCGCGGGCCGCAGACAATGAACCGTCGCTCGGGCAGAGACTCCTCCGTCGCCGCGACGCGGAGCCTGAGCATGTATGCGCCCGGAGGCCAGCCGCCCGGCACGCCAAACTGCATGTGGATGTTCACATAGGGGTCGTTGACGCCGAGAAATGCTCCCGTTTCCACGGCGGGGTGCGACGCGTAGGCGGCATGGTTGGGCACCCGCATGTTCCAGTCACGGCTGCCCGCCTGGAACGCGGAGATCGCGTCGACGAATTGAAACTCCTTCGGGGATGGGGCTCCCTGCAGCTTGTCCCAGTTGTGCAGGAGTGGCTCGGGCTGATTGGGATTCGCCTTGCGAATGTCGGCGGCGGCAGTCTGATTCTCCGGCCTGCGGGCTGCCGCCTCCACGGCATTTTTCCAGAGGACGAACCGGCGGCGTTCGTCCAGTCGCGTGGCCAGCCTGCTCCGCACTCCCGGCGTGCTTGTCTCGGCCTCCATCCGATGGGTACGGGACGGATGCACCGTGCCATACCGCCGCCACGACTCCTGGATCGCGGCCGCGGCGATCTCGTGGTACTGCTCGATCTGATCTGCCGAGATGAAGAGTCTTTCGCCCGCGGTGTCGAACGTACCCGAACCGCCGTCGGCCGGTAGCCCGTCTGAACGCGGCTGCACACCCAGCAGCTCGCGGAGCGTGTTGACATACTCGCGACGGTTGAGCCGCCGCATTGTGGTGCGGCCGCCGGTGTCGGCCAACGCCTTCCCGGCCACGACCATCGCCTTGGAGAGATCCTCCAGCAGGTCAGCCTTGGCAGCGGCCGCGAGTTGCTCGGCGTCTTTCGGCGGCATCTCACCTGCATTCAAGACGTTGAGCACCTTCCGCCAGCGGTCGGCCGTGTCGGCTGAGTCGATCTCCGCCGGAAGCGTGTCGATGCGAAATCCACCGCCAGCGTCATCGGGGCCGTGGCAGTCCGCACAATGGGCGGCAAGGAGCGGCGGGGTCGAGGCCTTGACCCTGGCCACGACCGCAGGCTCGGCGGCCCCGGCAGCGGCAGCAGCCGCGAATATCGCGAAAACAAGGCCGACGGCCGTCGTCCGTCCAAACGAGATCACAAAAAACCTCGTGGCAACTTTTTTTATCTTGAAGCAATGACACATGTACCGTATTCTAGAGAGGGTTGGGGACCAATCCAAGACAAAAACTTGTGCCGGCAGGGGAATGGCATGCCTGCGTTGAAATCATCCCGTCCGCCCAAGCCCAACATCAGGCACGTTGCGCAGGCCGCTGGCGTGTCGTTGATCACAGCGTCGCGTGCGATCAGCGGCCGGGGGAGCGTGGCCGAGGCAACTCGCGAGCGAGTCTTGGCAGTGGCGCGACGGCTCAAATATCGGCCTAACCGGCTCGCCTCGGCCGTTCTGGGAGGCCGCTCCCGCACCGTCGGCGTCATGGTGCCGATCGGATCGTGGTTTCAGGCGCAGATCATCCGCGGCATCCACGACACACTCTCTGAGCAAGCCTATCTGCCCATCGTCCATTTCCACGGGAATGGCCCCGGCGCACTCCGCGACGGCGAGGAGCTGGCCTTTTTGCATCGCCTCATCGAACATCGGGTCGATGGCCTCATCTTCTTCCCCTCGGATGAGTCTGTGACGCAGAACTACCTCAAGGAAGTCTGGGAGCAGGGTCTGCCGCTTGTCGCCGTCGATCGCCGGCTCGCCCGGACAAATGCCGACTTCAGCGGCACCGATGACGTTGCGGGCGGTCGCATGGTGGCGGAACACCTGCTTTCGCTTGGCCACCGACGCATCACGCACATCACCGGAGAACGCTGGGTTTCGACCTACTGCGACCGCCAACGCGGCTTCGAGTCAGTCATCCGCGATGGCACCGATGTGACCTATCGATGCGTGGAATGCGAGAAGGGCGACTGCGAGGCCATCGCCAAAGATATTCTCCAGGCCCCCGACCGACCGACTGCGATATTCGCCGCATCCGACAAGATGGCGATTCATGTCTATGCGGCTGCTGCGGCGGCTGGGCTGCGGATTGGCAGCGACCTGACAGTCGTCGGATTCGCCGACCTCATGGAAGCCCACGGGCTGCGGCCGCGGCTGACAACGGTCAGGCAGGACGCAGTCGTGATCGGCGCCAACGCGGCGAGGCTGCTCCTCGACAGGCTCGAGGACCGCGTCTCGTCCAACGAGCCGCGAGCGATTCGGTTGATGCCTGAATTCGTGATCCGTGATTCGTGTGCGACGGTGTCATTGACCTAAACGATTGTATTTTTCAGTTCTTTCTTTTTTGAGGGGGGGTTCTATGGCTCGGTCAATCGTGTGCGCCGGCGAACATCGGCGAGTTCACCTACGCGGTTTCACGCTCGTCGAACTCTTGGTGGTCATTGCCATCATCGGCACCTTGGTGGGGCTGCTGCTTCCCGCCGTCCAGGCGGCCCGCGAAAGCGCCCGGCGGTCCAGCTGTACCAACAACGTGAAGCAAATAGCGCTCGGACTTCAGAACTTTCACGACGCCCAAGGGTGTCTGCCGTCGGCGCGGACAACGAAAGGATCGTTTCCCGGTGCGAGTCTCGGAGGCAGCAACAGGGCCACGTGGTTCCTCTATCTGCTGCCGTACGTCGAGGCTGCCGACGTCTATAACAAAATAACGTTTACCAACACAATTATCTGGAACTCTCCCTCTTCGTCGTGGGGTATTCCAGTCGCGTTGTGTCCGTCGGATCCGACCGCTCCGTTTGTGAAACCTCGTGGGATTTACGCGAACTATAGCGGGAACGTTGGCTCGATGGCGCTCGACCAAATCTGGTCGGGCGCTGTTTGCGATGGAATTTTCTATCAAGACTCGCAGATGCGGATGAAAAATGTCTCCGATGGACTGTCGAAAACGATGGTGATCGCTGAGACTCTGGTAAGCAAAACAGCGTCATCATCCGCGCCAGATAACCGCGGTCGCATATGGGACGGCGAACTTGGGTTTGGGGCTGTGTTCAATGCGCGAACCGAGCCGAACTCGGGTTCGATCGACGTTCTTCTGTACTGCGCAACCAGCAGCGACGCTGACTGGCTGCAATGGACCCCCTGCACTACGACGAGCACGACGGGGAGGGTTGCAGCCGCACGGAGCCGACATGTGGGCGGCGTGCTGGTTGGCATGATGGATGGTTCGGTTGGCTTCGTTGACAATTCGGTTGAGAGCTGGGCGGCGGGCGGGGTTCCAACCGCGTGGAATACCGCACTCGACTTTACGAAAATGGGCGTGTGGCAAAAGCTCGCTTGCCGGTACGACGGCCAGGCGGTCTCAACTCCGTTTGGCAACTAGAGAGAACTCGATGAAAACGAATCCTCTTCGGGGCTCTGCGAGGCGATTGGCTCAGCGCATGGCCGCAGTGGCCGCCGTGCTGCTGGTGGCCTTTGTCTGCACGGGCTGTGGGCAGACAGGGCCGCGCAACTGCCGAATTTCCGGTGCGGTGACGCTTGACGGAACGCCGGTACAAGACGGCGCGATCCAATTCGACATCGTGAAGCCAGGCGACGTTCCGGGGGGTGCAGTGATCATCAACGGGCGATACCAGACGTGGGTGTCGCCAGGGCCCAAGACAGTGAGGTTCGCCGTCTCGGGTAGTCGGGAGGGGCTTGCCCCACAAGACGGCACGCCGAATATCTGCCCGCCAAAGTATCAAAAGTCCCCGCTTGAAATCGACGTGCGGAAAGACGGCGTTTACGACTTTCCACTCACCTCGAAATGAGGTGAGTCCTTGATGCTCGTGATCGAGCCCACGTGACGCCGCCGATTGACGGAGCGGGCCGCTGGAATAAAAGCCCCCGGCGGAAGCCGGGGGACTCCGGGCATGACCACCGCCCAACGTGCCACGCCGATCCGGGAAGAGCCCAACCACACGGTGTCCCCGGACTTCCGTCCGGGGCTTTTTGTGAAACGCGTGTCAGGCCCGGAGGGCCGGGTAAGCACCAGCGGGCGGAGGCCCGCCAAGAAAAAATCGCACGATGCGATGTTTTTCGTGAAATAGTGTCCCCGGACTTCCGTCCGGGGCTTTGTGTCAAACGCGTTGCTCCCGCGACCGCTCACGCATGCACGGCGAACTCGCCCGCTGACAGGCTCGGCAGGTTGGTCTGACCCATCAGCCAGAGGTCAACCGACCTCGCCGCCTCACGGCCTTCGTGGATCGCCCACACCACGAGCGACTGCCCACGCCGCAAGTCGCCCGCGGCGAACACGCCGTCTCGGCTGGTCTTGTAGTCGCTGCCGGTCTTCACGTTGCCACGGGGATCGAGTTCGAGGCCCAAGTCAGCGATCGGCCCCTGCTTCTCAGGGCCCATGAAGCCCATCGCAAGGAGCGCGAGTTGGCAGGGCCATTCCTGCTCGCTGCCCGGCACCTCGCGAAACTTCTGCTGGCCCGAGGCCTCGTCGGTATACCATTCGATCCGCACGGTCTTCACCGCCCGCACGTGGCCCTTGTCATCGCCGAGAAACTCCTTCGACAGGATGCCCCACTCGCGACGGCAGCCCTCTTCGTGCGAGGAGGTCGTCCTCAGAATGACCGGCCAGTTCGGCCACGGGGTGTTCGTCGGCCGCTGGCTGCGGCGCGGATACTTCCCGAGATCCGGCGGCTGCGGCAGCAGTTCGAACTGCGTCAGGCTCTTCGCCCCCTGCCGGTTGCTCGTGCCGTCGCAGTCGGAGCCGGTGTCGCCACCGCCGATCACGACCACGTCCTTGCCCTCGGCGACGATCTGACCCTGCACGTCGTCGCCGGCGTTTCGCTTGTTCTGCTGCGGCAGGAACTCCATCGCGTAGTGCACACCCTTGAGTTCGCGGCCCGGGATCGGCAGGTCGCGGCCGAGCGTCGCCCCGCCGGTGAGCAGGATGGCGTCGTATTCATCCGCCAGCGACTGCGTGCTCACGTCCACGCCGACATTCACACCGCAACGGAACTCGACGCCTTCTTCGCGCATCTGCTCGACCCGCCGCCAGACACGCCACTTCTCGAGCTTGAAGTCGGGGATGCCATACATCAGCAGGCCGCCCGGTCGGTCAGCCCGTTCGAAGACCGTGACCAGATGTCCGGCCCGGTTCAGTTGCTGCGCCGCGGCCAGCCCCGCCGGTCCGCTGCCCACCACTGCCACCCGCTTGCCAGTCCGCACGGCTGGCGGCTCCGGCACGACCCAGCCCTCGTCGAAGGCGCGGTCCGCGATTGTCATCTCGATCTGCTTGATCGCGACCGGATCTTCGTTAATGCCGAGCACGCAGGCCGCCTCACAGGGGGCGGGGCAGACACGACCGGTGAACTCCGGGAAGTTGTTCGTGGCATGCAGCCGCTGGCTGGCCTCGTGCCATTGCTGGCGATACACGAGGTCGTTGAAGTCGGGGATGATATTCCCCAACGGGCAGCCGGTATGGCAGAAGGGAACGCCGCAGTCCATGCAGCGAGCACCCTGCTGCGTGAGTTCCTCTTGCGGGAGCACCGTCAGGAACTCGTTGTAGTGCTTGAGCCTATCGGTGACCGGCGTGTAGCCGCTCACCTTCCGCTCGTATTTCATGAATCCGCGTGGCTCACCCATGGACATTGACCTCCTGCTGACGTGCTTCCTGCTGTTCCTGTTCCGCGAGCTTGCGGAGTTCCGCGATAGCCCGCTTGTAGTCGGTCGGCATCACCTTCACGAAGCGTGACTGCTCCGTCTTCCAACCATCGAGAATCGCGCGACCGCGGGCCGAGTCGGTGTATTCGACGTGCTTCTCGATCCGTCCCTTCAGATACTCGAGGTCGCCCGCATCGAGCGGCTCCAGCTCCACCATCTCCTTGTTCACCTTCTGGCCGAACGTGCCCTTGGCATCCCAGACATACGCGATGCCGCCGCTCATGCCCGCCGCGAAGTTGCGGCCCGTCTCGCCGAGGATCACGACCCGGCCGCCGGTCATGTATTCGCAGCCGTGGTCGCCCGTGCCCTCGACAACCGCCTCGGCGCCGGAGTTCCGCACGCAGAACCGCTCACCGCAGATGCCGCGGATGTAGATCTCACCGCTGGTGGCTCCGTAGCCCACAACATTGCCGGCGATGACGTTATCCTCCGCCTTGAAGCCGGCGTCGCGAGCGGGCCGCACGATCACACGGCCGCCCGAGAGCCCCTTGCCGCAGTAGTCGTTGACGTCGCCCTCCACCGTCACGGTCACGCCGGGCACGCCAAACGCCATGATGCTCTGCCCGGCCGTGCCGGTGAAGGTGATCTGGATCGTGCCATCGGGAAGACCGGCCGCCCCATGCCGACGGGTCACCTCGCTGGAGAGGATCGTGCCGACGGTGCGGTTGATGTTGCGGATCGGCAGATCGAGCTTCACGGGCTTGCGGTCTTGCAGGGCCGGCTTGCACAGGTCCAGCAGCGTGGTCATGTCGAGCGACTCCTCAATGCCGTGATCCTGCGACGACTCATGGTGCGTCTTCACGTGCTTCGGCACCACGGGCTTGTGCAGGATCGTGGAGAGGTCGAGGCCCTTTGCCTTCCAGTGGGCGATCGCGGCCCGCGTGTCGAGCCGGTCCACCCGGCCCACCATCTCGTCGATCGTGCGGAAACCGAGCTTGGCCATCAGCTCACGGATCTCCTCGGCCAGCATGAAGAAGAAGTTGACGACGTGCTCCGGCTGACCGGTGAACCTCTTTCGCAGCTCCGGATCCTGCGTGGCGACCCCCACCGGACAGGTGTTCAAATGGCACTTCCGCATCATGATGCAGCCGATCACGACGAGCGACGCCGTGGCGATGCCGAATTCCTCGGCACCGAGCATGGTGGCGATCACCACGTCCTTGGCCGTGCGGATCATGCCGTCGGTCTGCACGACGATCCGCCCGCGGAGATCGTTCATCACGAGCACCTGATGCGCTTCGGCGAGGCCGAGTTCCCACGGCAGACCGCAGTGCATGATCGAGGACTGCGGGCTCGCACCGGTACCACCGTCGTGGCCGGAGATGAGCACCACGTCGGCCTTGCCCTTCGACACGCCGGCGGCGACCGTGCCCACGCCCACTTCCGCCACCAGCTTCACGCTGATCCGCGCATGGTGGTTGGCGTTCTTCAGGTCATGGATCAGCTGCGCGAGATCCTCGATCGAGTAGATGTCGTGGTGGGGCGGCGGCGAAATCAGCCCCACGCCCGGCGTGCTGTGGCGAATCCGCGCGATCTCACGGTCGACCTTGTGGCCGGGAAGCTGGCCGCCCTCGCCAGGCTTCGCCCCCTGCGCCATCTTGATCTGCAGCTCTTTCGCATTGACGAGATAGAGACTCGTCACGCCGAAGCGGCCGCTGGCCACCTGCTTGATCGACGAGTTCTTGCTATCGCCCGACGGGTCGAGCTGATACCGCACCGGGTCTTCGCCGCCCTCGCCGGTGTTGCTGCGGCCGCCGAGCCGATTCATGGCAATGGCGAGCGTCTCGTGGGCCTCCTTCGAGATCGATCCATACGACATCGCACCCGTGGCGAACCGCTTCACGATCTCCTTCGCCGGCTCCACCTCGTCGAGCGGGATGGCTCCCGGCCCGCCCGAAGACGCATCAGCCCACTGGAAGTCGAGCAGGCCGCGGAGCGTGAGCAGCTTCGTCTGCTGCTCGTCGATCAGCTGCTGATATTTCTTGAACTCTTCGCGGCTGTTGATCTGGGTGGATCGCTGGAGCGTCGACACGACGTCGGGCGAAAGCATGTGGGCCTCCCCCTTCCGCCGCCACTGGTAGCGGCCGCCGACGTCGAGCTCGAGCGTCTGCGGCACGCTGGTCTTCGGCCAGGCATGCTCGTGACGATTGAAGCTCTCCTCGGCCACGCCCTCGAGGCCGATGCCGCCGATCCGGCTCGGCGTCCGCGTGAAGAATTCATTGACGAGCCCCTGCTCGAGGCCGACCGCCTCGAAGATCTGCGCACCGCGGTAGCTCTGCTGCGTGGAGATGCCCATCTTGCTCATCACCTTGAGCAGGCCCTTGGAGGCCGCTTTGACGAAGTTCTTGTGGAGCTTCTCACGCGGATACTCGGCGGAGATGATCCGCTCCGCCTGCATCTGGTCGATCGTGGCGAAGGCGAGGTAGGGATTGACGGCGCCGGCGCCGTAGCCCGTCAGCAGGGCGAAGTGCTGCACCTCACGGGCCTCGCCCGTCTCGACGACGAGGCCGCACCGAGTCCGCGAGCCTTCCCGCACCAGGTGGTGGTGCACGCCGCCGGAGGCCAGCAGCACCGGCACCGTGGTCTTTTCCCGGCAGATGCCGCGGTCGGAGAGCACGATGATCGTCGCGCCGCCGGCGACGGCCCGGGAGGCTTCGTCGCGAATTGCGTCGAGCCGCTTTCGCATCCCGGCCGCCCCTTCCGCAGCCGGAAAGAGCAGCGAGATGGTCTTCGCGACGAGCCCCGCCTGATTGAGAGCCTTGATCCGCGCGCATTCGGCGTTGGTGATCACCGGTGTTTCCAGCCGCAGCAGCCGGCACTGTTCCGGCTTCGCGTCGAGCAGATTTCCCTCGCTGCCGATCGTCGTGATCATCGACGTAATGATTTCTTCCCGGATGGCGTCGAGCGGCGGATTCGTGACCTGCGCGAAGAGCTGCTTGAAGTAGTTGGCGAGAAGTTGCGGCCGGTCGGAGAGCACGGCCAGCGGCGTGTCGTTGCCCATCGAGCCGATCGGCTCGGCGCCGTCGGTCGCCATCGGGCCGAGGATCACCTTCAGGTCTTCGAGCGTGTAGCCGTGGGCCCGCTGCAGTTCGAGCAGGCTCGACGGCTCACCCGCCACGCCCGCGGCCCGCCAGGGGTCGATCGCATGCGGGGAACCGTTCGTGCCGCCGCCGTTGCCCGCCGAAAACACCTCTTCCGGCAGCACGGCCCGCGACTTTGTCACGTCTGCCACGTCCGCGGGATCGGCAAGCTGATCGAGCCGCACCTGCTGCGACGTGATCCATTCCCGCCACGGCTTTGCGGTGGCGAGCTTCCGCTTGATCTCATCATCCTCGACGATCCGCCCTTCCTTGGTGTCAACCAGAAACATCTGGCCCGGACGCAGCCGCCCCTTGCGGACCACCTCTCCTGCGGGCAACTGCAATACGCCCGCTTCGCTCGCCATCACGACGAGCCCGTCCTTCATCTGCCACCAGCGGCCGGGCCGCAGGCCGTTGCGGTCGAGCGTGGCGCCGATCCGGATGCCGTCGGTGAAGGCGAGGGCGGCCGGGCCGTCCCACGGCTCCATCAGGCAGGCCTGGAATTCGTAGTAGGCCTTCAGCTCGTCCGTCATGCTCTCGTGGCCGCTCCACGGCTCGGGGATGAGCATGCTGACCACCTCTTCGATCGGCCGGCCGGCGAGCACGAGCAGTTCCAGCACGTTGTCGAATGAGGCCGAGTCGCTGCCCCCCTCGCGAACGACCGGCTTGATCTTGTCGAGGTCGGGCCCAAACACGGGATGGGCGAGCATGCTCTCGCGGGCGTGCATCCAGTTGATGTTGCCGCGGACGGTATTGATCTCGCCGTTATGCGCGATGAAGCGAAAGGGGTGGGCGAGGTCCCAGGTGGGAAACGTGTTGGTGCTGTACCGTTGGTGCACGAGCGCCAGCGCGCTGGTCATCTTCGGGTCGGAGAGATCGGGGTAATACTTGTCCACCTGATCGGCCAGCAGCAGGCCCTTGTAGACGATCGTCCGCGACGAGAGGGAACAGACGTAGACGAAGGTCTGCTCGGTGAGGCCGAGCTTGCCGAGTTCGATCCCGAACCGCTTTCGCAGCACGAACAGCTTCCACTCAAAGTGGTCGCGGGCGGTCTTCTTGCCCCGGCCCACGAAGGCCTGCCGCACGACCGGTTCCACCTCGCGGGCGGTGCCGCCGATGAAACGGTTGTCGGTGGGCACGGTCCGCCAGCCGAGAAACTCGAGCCCCTCTTCCTGGCAGAGTTTTTCGAAGAACATCTCCGCCGCCTCGCGGTCGCCATCGGAGGGCGGCAGGAAGACGTTGCCCACGGCCCAATCGCCCGGCGACGGCAGCTTGATCCCGGCCTGCGGCGTCACCGCCGTGAAAAACTCCTGCGGCATCTGCAGGAGGATGCCGGCCCCGTCGCCCGTGAGCGGATCGCAGCCGCAGGCGCCGCGATGCGTCAGGTTTTCCAGCACCTCGAGCCCCTGACGGACGATCTGGTGCGTCTTCCGCCCATGCAGGTTGACGACAAACCCCACGCCGCACGCGTCGTGCTCGTTGGCGGGATCGTAGAGGCCCTGGGCTGGGGGAAGTCCGTGGGAACGCGTCATGGCGATACTCGATTGGAGGGAAACTGTGGAGGGCTGAGGTGCGTGATGCAGAAGGGTCAGGAAGGAAACTGGGCTGACAGAAAACCAGGGACCGAAAACAGGCGGGTGGGCGGAGTCAGGCGTGGGCGGCGGCGTGGGCCGCATCCGGCTCCGCCATGTCGGCGAATGGCGAGTCGATGTCGTGGGCGTGGCCGCGGAGCAGTTCGATGAACCGCCTCACGGTGGGGGCGAGCGGCTTGCCGCGGGCATGAATGATGCCCAGCGGCCGGACGAGTTCCTCGTCGTCGATCCGCACGCTGGCGAGCGTGCCGGCCGCCACCTCGCGGAGCACGGTCGGCTCCGGCAGGAGCGCCACGCCGGCGTCGATCTCGATCGCCCGCTTGATCGTCTCGATGTTGTCAAACTCCATCACCACATTCGGCTCCACGCCACGCGCCGCCAGCACGCGGTCGATTTCATGGCGAATGACGAGGTCGGGATCGAAGCTCACCATCGCCTGGCCTTCGAGGGCGGCAAGCTGGATCGTCTCACGTCTGGCGAACGCATGCCCGGGGGCGCAGACAAGCACCATCGGCTCCTCCCGCCACGGCTCCGCATGGACGGTCCGGGTGCTCCGCGGATAACTGACGACACCGATATCGGCCTCGCCATGTTCCACGGACTCCAGCACCCGCTCCGGGTGGAGGTATTCGAGGCGAACGTTGGCCTTGGGGTGCTGGCTCATGAATTCCTGGAGATAGCGGCTCATGTGGTGGAGCCCGACTGAATAGATGGCGGCCACCCGCACCCGGCCGGCCACCTGATCGTGGAGCGACCGCACCTCGTCCTCCAGGGCGTCGTAGCGGTCGATGATCTTCCGACAGCCGTCGAAAAAGACCTGCCCCTCGCGGGTGGGCACGAGCGGCCGCTTCGACCGCTCGATCAACTGCACCCCGAGCCTGTTTTCCAGCTGACTCACGACCTGGCTGGCCCCAGACTGCGAAATGCCATTGTCCTCGGCCGCACGGGAAAAACTGCGGCGAGCAACGATATCGCAGAAGATTTTGAGGGACTTGATATTCACGGGATGCCCAGAAAACAGCCGGAAATAATCAACAAACGGTTCTTGTCCTCCCTGACACCCATCCGATCACGAAATTAAATGATGCCGCCTTGCATCATTCGGAAAACAAATACAGCGTAGCGTTGCCAGGCGTCGCGTCAAGCGAACCCCCCTTCATCCAAGCCCGCAGCGCAAGCAAGGGAATACGGGTCGCGTCGCATTTTTACAGGAAGTTGACGCAATCGCGGCGTAGGGATGTCTCTTGTTGTGGCCTACAGTAAGCAGGTGATCTCCCTGCCGGCGTTTGTACCGCCGCAGGCGTTTTTCCTCGTGTCGGTGAATACCCGTGGCTGCTTCCCTGACCGGCGTCTATCCGATCGCCAACACGCCCTTTCACCCGGACGGCTCCGTCGACTTCGCCAGCCAAGACCGACTCATCGACCATCTGCTGGACCAGGGCGCCCATGGGCTCGGCCTCTTTGGCAATGCCAGCGAGGGTTACACCCTCTCCTCCGCCGAACGGATCGAGCTCATGCGTCGGATCGCCCAGCGGGTGAACGGTCGCGTGCCGCTGGTGGCCTCAAGCGGTCATACCGGCACCGACGCCGCCGTCGAACTGAGCAAGGAATTGGAGGGGCTTGGGGCCGACTGCCTCATGGTGCTGCCTCCTTATTATCTGAAGACCGATGGCGATGGCCTGATGCACTACTTTCATGCGATCTCAAACGCGGTCACCATCCCGATCATGGTGCAGGACGCGCCGCTGATGACCCAGGTGATGATGCCCCCAGCACTCTTGGCCCGCATGGGCAAGGAGATCGAGCGGGTCGAATACGTGAAGATTGAGGCGCCCCCCACGCCGTCGAAGGTGTCGACCGTGGCAAAGCTCGCCGGTGAATCGCTCATCCTATTCGGCGGTCTGAACTGCCAGTTCTTCATCGAGGAGTGGCAGCGCGGGGCCCGTGGCCAGATGCCCGGCAGCGACCGCACCCGCGATCTTGTCGAGATCTGGGACCATCTCCATGCGGGCCGCCTCGACGCGGCATGGAGCGTGTTCTCGCGGATTCTGCCGCTGCTGCGATTCCAGTTGCAGCCCGGCCTCGGCGTCTCGGCCCAGAAGCACAACCTCGTGGCGGCTGGCGTGATCGCTTCGGCGCACGTCCGGCACCCGACGGCGGCACTCGATCACGAGAGCCTGACGGAACTCGCCCATCTGCGGCGGCTGGCCGATGGCGAACTGGCTGCGATGGCCACGGTTTCCTAAGGACGACCGCCCGATGAAGATCGCCCATCTTCGCTGGTGGATCGCCGGGCTGCTCTTTCTATCAACGGTCATCAACTACGTTGACCGGCAGACGCTCTCCGTGCTCGCGCCCGTGCTCGGCCGTGAACTCGGCATCTCCGACATCGAGTATTCGAACATCCTCACCGCATTTCTCGCGGCCTACACCGTGATGTACGTCGGCTCGGGGTATCTCGTCGACCGCTGGGGCACGCGAACCTCGCTCAGCCTGTTCATGATCTGGTGGTCGCTGGCCAACATGGCCCATGCCTTCGCCCGCGGTGCATGGTCGCTCGGGGCGCTACGGTTCCTGCTCGGCATGGGGGAGTCCGGCAACTTCATGGCCGCCTTCAAGGTGGTCAGCGAGTGGTATCCCGCCCGGGAGCGGGCGCTCGTGCATGGGATTATCCAGAGCGGTGCCGCGATCGGGGCCATCATCGCGCCGCCGGCGATCACCTGGCTCAACGCCCGCTACGGCTGGCAGCCTGCGTTTCTCGTCACGGGGGCGCTGGGATTCGTGTGGCTCGTCTTCTGGCTGCTCCTCTACCACCCGCCCGAGCGGCACCCGCACATCACCGACGAGGAACGGCAGATCGTCCTCGCCGACGCGTCTGCCGTTGTATCGAAACGGACGATGCCATGGCGCGAGGTGCTCTCGCATCCGCAGTCATGGGGCCTCCTGGCCGGCCGGTTTCTCTCCGACCCCGTCTGGTGGTTCTATCTGTTCTGGCTGCCCAAGTATCTCGTCGAGCACCGCGGCTTCACGATGGCTGAAATGGGCCTGCTCGCCTGGTTGCCATACCTCGCCGCCGACCTTGGAGCGATATTCGGCGGCTGGGCAAGTGGCCGGCTGATCGCGAGAGGCCGATCCCCGATCCCTGCCCGGCTGGCTGTCATGCTCCCCGCGGCGCTCGTCATGCCGCTCTCGCTAGCCATCAATCAGGTCTCATCCCGCTGGGTCACCCTCGGCCTGATCTGTGCCGTGACGTTTTCCCACATGGCCTGGAAGACCAACCAAAACACGCTCACCAACGACGTTTTCCCCAAGCCGGTGGTCGGCACCGTGTCGGGCCTGCTGGCATTCGGCACCGGCCTCGGCGGCACGCTCTTCACGTGGGCCACCGGCTATGTCGTGGCATGGTTCGGCTACGATTGCATCTTCATGGTTATGGCGGTGCTTCACCCCGTGTCCTATCTGCTCACGCGGCGGTTAGTCACGCGGCCGCTGGTGGACGAGGAGGCTCCCGATGCGGATTGAATCGGTCACGGCCATCCCCGTGCGGCTGCCGAGGGATCTCCTGGCGGCGCGAGGCACCGCTGGCTCCCCCACAACGCTCGCCGGCGAGGGCCGCTACCGGTGGTCCACCGCCTATCCAGTGCTGTATTCGACCGAGTTCGAGACGGCGCTGGTCCGTCTCGAACTATCAAATGGCCTCGTCGGCTGGGGCGAGGCACAGGCACCGCTGGCGCCGGAAGTGGCCTGCACGATCATTGAGAAACTACTGCGACCCGCGATCGTCGGCGAAGCGTTCGACGGATCAGCCAGTCGCATCGAAGCACTCTGGGACTGCATGTATGCCACGATGCGGGTCCGCGGCCATGCTGGCGGCTTCATGCTCGACGCCATGAGTGGCATCGACATCGCCCTCTGGGATCTGGCCGGAAAGATCGCCGACAAGCCGGTCTGCAGCCTGCTTGCGGCCGAGCCGAAGCGGGCGGTGCCGGCCTACTTGAGCGGCACGTCGGGGGCGACGCCCGCCGAACGGGCAGCATATGCAGCCCGCTTCGCCGACGAGGGGTTTTCCCTCGTGAAACTCTATTTCGAGTCGGACTGGGCCGACCTGCTGGCGATCGCCGACGGGCTGTCGCATGCGATGCGGTTTGCGGTCGACGCTCTCTGGCACCTGCCCCCTGCCGCTGCGATCGACATGGCGAGGGAACTCGACTCACGAAATGCCCGCTGGCTCGAATGTCCGCTCTACCCCGAGGAGATCGCGGCCCACGCGGAGTTGGCCGCGGCGATCACGACGCCGATCGCCGTGGGCGAGAGCTACCGCACGCTCCGTGAGATGGAGCCCTTCTTCGCGATCGCGAAGGTGCTCCAGCCCGACCTGGGGCGGTGCGGAATCACAGGCACGATGGCGATCGCGCGGGCCTTCGCGGGCGAGATCATCCCGCACGTGAGCATCGCGATGGGGCCGCAGATCGCGGCGGCGGTGCATGTCGCGGCGGCGCTTGAAAACTCCCCACTGTGTGAGTTCAATCCCACTGTGCTGTCGACCGCGAATTCGTTTCTTGCCGAGCCGATCGTCCGTGCGGGCCCGCACTACCACGTGCCCGTCGGGCCAGGGCTCGGCATCGAGTGGAACGATCGGTTTCGCACCATGGTCACCTAGCACTCGAAGGATTCACATGAACGCACCACGGCAACCCGCCCTGATCGGGCTCGACTGGGGCACTTCGTCGCTGCGGGCCTATCTGCTCGGCCCTCAAGGCGAGCTCATCGACCGGCGTGCCGAGGGCTGGGGCATCCAGCACCTTCCCGCGGGAGGCTATGCGGCTGCCTTCCGCGGCGTCGCGGGCGAGTGGCTCGACCGCTGGCCTGGGCTGCCGGTGCTGGCGGCGGGAATGGTCGGGAGCCGCAACGGCTGGCGCGAGGTGTCCTACATCGAATGTCCGGCCGACCCGGCCTCGATCGCGAAGGGACTCGTGACACTTGATTCGGGCTGCGGGACGATCCATCTCGTCCCCGGCCTGATGCAGGGTGGTCCGCTCCCCGACGTGATGCGAGGCGAGGAGATGCAGATCGTGGGAGCGTTGGCGATGCAGCCGACGCTCGCCGAACGGTCGCTGCTCGTGCTTCCAGGCACGCACTGCAAGTGGGCCGTCGTCGAGCGGGGTCGCGTGGTGCGGTTCACCACGTATCTCACCGGCGAACTCTTCGCGATGCTCCGCGACCATTCGATCATCGGCAGGCCCGCGAAGGAGATGGGAGCGACGGCCACGGGCCCGGATTTCGATCACGAAGCGTTCACACGCGGCGTGCGGTCGGCCCAGGAGAGTGGTGCCGTGGGGATCGCCCCGTTGCTCTTCACGGCCCGGAGCCTGTTCCTGACCGGCGTGCTCACCGCGCCGCAGACGCTCGACTATCTGTCCGGGCTGCTCGTCGGCGAGGAGATTCGCAGCGTAGTTGCCGGACTGGCAGATGCCGCCCGCCCCGCGACCGTACACTGTCCCGCGATCGTACTCCTGGGCGATCCCACTCTCTGCAACCGCTACCGACTGGCCCTCTCTCAATTCGGCATTGATGACGTGCAGGCTCTCAACGAGACGGGCCCGCTGGGCCTGTGGCGGATCGGCGAGGCGGCCGGCCTTGTGGCAGATGCTCCCGACACCATTTGATTCCCGACACCTTTGAATGAGGATGAAGCTCGTGGCTCACCCTGACAGAGCAGACCGTGACTTCGCCGAACTGCCGCTCATCGCCATCCTCCGTGGGGTGAAGCCAGACGAGGCCATCGACATCGGCCTCGCCCTCGTGGAGACCGGCTTCCGCCTCATTGAGGTGCCGCTCAATTCGCCAGAGCCGATCGAGAGCATCCGCCGCCTGGCTGCCGCTGTTGGCGATCGCGCTACCGTTGGGGCCGGCACGGTTCGCTCTGCCGCCGAGGTGGCCGAGGTGGCAGCCGTCGGCGGTCGGTTGATCGTGTCTCCCCACATGAGCCCGCAGTTGATCGGGGCCACGAAGCAGGCCGGCCTGATGAGCGGCCCGGGCGTCGCCACGCCAACGGAGGCCTTCGCGGCGATCGAGGCGGGCGCCGACTTTCTGAAGCTCTTCCCGGCCGAGCAACACACGCCGGTGGTTGTAAACGCCTGGCGGGCCGTGCTGCCCAAGGGCA
>CANHCU010000005.1 GCA_947459185.1 Planctomycetaceae bacterium
CCGCACCATTGAGACCGGGCTTTCCATCCTTGCCAGCCGCGCCGTCCTTGCCCGCCGCACCGTTGAGGCCGGGCTTGCCATCCTTGCCCGCCGCGCCATCCTTGCCCGGCGCACCGGGAAGACCGCGCTCACCAGCCGGACCACGCTCGCCCTTCGCACCAGCCGCACCGTTAAGACCGGGCTTCCCATCCTTGCCAGCGGCGCCGTCGCGGCCGGGAGCACCATCCTTGCCCGCCGGACCAGCCGGGCCACGCTCGCCAGCAGCGCCCTTCGACCCCGCTGCGGCAGCACTGCCCGCCGCGCCGCCACCAAAGCCCACCGCCTCAGCAAGGTTTGCGATCAGGCCAGGAGACGCATGGTGCAGCCGGCCAATTTCGAACCACTTCTTGTGATCGTGATCCCAGATCCAGAGCAGTCCGTGGGCCTCTTCGTACCACGCATCGCCCGCCTCGCCGTGCGCCGGCAGGCTTTCGACGTTGTCAACGATGCCCAGGATTCTGCTGATCGGGGGGATGCCACGGCGTGCCACTGGAGAGCCTCCAAAAAGAACTGTGCGGTGAAGAACAATGGTGGGAATACGACCCCACACAACGCAAGCGGCATAAATTACCCAGCCTGCGTAGACTGCAAGATCGCCAGATTATCGGCCGAATCATGGCAAATCAAGAGCCCCAGACATACGAATTGCGGGGATCTTCCCCCCATTTCAAGCCCGCGGCCCGTGTGGCGATCACGGGCGATTCGATCACCGCGGAAGGACAGAGATCGGCGCCGCCGCTGGCCGTACTGCGCAGGCGGCCGCGGCCCACCAACTCACTGCAGTTCGCGGTCAAGAAACATGAAGCCGAGTGCTTCCATGAAGGCACGCTGCCGGTTGTCGGCCGCGCCGCCGTGGCCGCCCTCGATGTTCTCGTAATAGATCACCTGCTTGCCCAGTTCCTCGAGACGCGCCGTCATCTTGCGGGCATGCCCCGGGTGCACGCGGTCATCCCGCGTGGAGGTGGTGATCAGGATCGGCGGATACTCCTGCTCACGGTTCAGGTTGTGATACGGCGAAAAGCCACGGATGAATTCCCACTCCTCGGGATTGTCGGGGTTGCCATATTCGCCCATCCAGCTCGCACCGGCCAGTAGTCGGTGAAACCGTCGCATGTCGAGCAGCGGCACCTGGCAGACGATGCCACCAAAGAGATCGGGCCGCATCGTCAGCATGTTGCCCATCAGCAGTCCGCCGTTGCTTCCCCCCTTGATTCCCAGGTGCTTTGGAGACGTGACCTTCCGGGCGATCAGGTCTTCGGCCACCGCGATGAAGTCTTCGTAGGCCCGTGGACGCTTCGCCTTGAGGGCCGCCTGATGCCACTCCGGGCCGAACTCACCGCCGCCCCGGATGTTCGCGATCACGTAGACATGCTTTCGCTCGAGCCACGCGGTGCCGGCAATCGGCTCGTAGCCCGGCAGCAGCGGAATCTCGAAGCCGCCGTAGCCATAAAGCAGCGTCGGCGTGCTGCCATCGACAGGCAGGTTCTCTGGGCCGATCTGAAAATAGGGCACCCGCGTGCCATCTTTGGAGACCGCCTCATGCTGGCTGACCCGCAGCCCGGCGGCATCGAAAAACGCCGGCGACTGCTTGAGCCTTTCCGGCACTGGAGCCTGGGCTACGGCACCGATGGTTCCCAGCGACAGGGTCGATGGCTGAAGCGAACTGGCTGTGATCAGGAAAAACTCATCGGTTTCAAGATCATCGACGGGGATGCATGAGGCCGTGCCGTATTCGGGGAGGCCCTGCAGCGGCTGGCGTTGCCACGCGCCATCGCGAAAGCTGAGCGTGAACAGCCGGTTGCGGACGTTGTCGAGCGTGGTGACGATCAGATGGTTGCGTGTGGTGGCGAAGGAGATCAGCGACGTCCGGGGCGTGGGCTCGAAGAGCAGGTGGATCGTGCGATCACCAGCGAGAAAACCTTCCAGTTCGGCCGCCAGCAGACTGCCGGCCGGATAGGTCGTGCCAGCCACGGCCCACGGACTCCGCAGTTCGATGAGCAGCCATTCGCGATGCACCGCGGCCGACGCATCGTCCGGCTTGTCGATCTTCACAAGTCGCCCGTCTCTGCGAAGCAACATCTCGCTCGTGTAGAAGGTCTTCTGCCGCACGACGAAGTCGCGTTCAAAGCCGGGAGTGAGGTCGCGCCAGGCGGTCACGCTCATGTCGTCAGGCTGGCCTTCGTAAACGAGCGGCGCAGCAGCCAAGGGCGTGCCGCGGGTCCACTCACGGATCGTCCGCGGGTAGCCGGAATCGGTGAGCGACCCGGGGCCGAAATCGGTGGCCACAAACAGGCTGTCGGCACTCCGCCAGGCGACACGGCTCTTTGCCTCGGGCAGCGTAAAACCGCCCTCCACGAAGGCCTTCTTTTCCAGGTCGAACTCCCGCACCACGTCGGCATCGGCACCGCCACGGGAGAGCGAAACGAGGCAGAGCCGATCCGCCGGTTCCAGCACCGATGCACCGTGCCAGACCCAGTTTTCTCCCTCCTGCGCCGAGAGTGCATCGAGGTCGAGCACGGTCTCCCAGGTAGGTTCCGGCTTTCGGTATTCGTCAAGCGTCGTCCGCCGCCAGAGCCCCTTGGGGTGTGCGGCATCCCGCCAGACGTTGTAGAAGCGGTCGCCGATCTTCGTGACCATCGGAATCCGCTCCTTCGAGTCGAGGATACCGCGGATTCGAGTCTCGAGCGCCTTGAACGGGTCCGAACCGGCGAGTTGCGTTAAGCACGCGGCATTCCGTTCGCGAACCCATGCGAGCGGCTTCTCGCCGGTGACTTCCTCCAGCCAGACATGGAGGTCGGTGGGCTCGTTCGCCAAGGCTGATTCCGACATGGCCACAAGAATGCTCCACAAAAAGAGGAACCCGAGAACGCGAAGAGATCGGTGTGGCCAGACCCTCACGACCGCACCTGCCCACTCCCGACCACGACATATTTATAGGTCGTGAGTTCCCGCGTGCCGCATGGGCCGCGGGCGTGGAGCTTATCGGTGGAGATGCCGATCTCGGCCCCCAGTCCCATCTCGCCGCCGTCGTTGAACCGCGTGCTCGCGTTGATCATCACCACTGCGGTGTCCACACGGGCCGCAAACCGGTCGATCGCTGCCTGATCGGCCGACACAATCGCATCGGTGTGACGGGAGCCGTAGTGATTGATGTGGTCGATCGCCGCGTCAACCGAATCGACGACTGCCACCGAGATCTTGGGGCCGAGATATTCCGTCGCAAAATCGGTGGCGGAGGCCGGGCCCGCCGCAGGCACGAGACCACGGGTGGCGGCGTCGCCCACGATCTCAACGCTGTGCTCGCCCAACGCGGCTGCGATGTCGGGAAGGAACCGGTCCGCCACGTCGCGGTGCACCAGCAGCGACTCCGCCGCGTTGCAGACGCCCATCCGCTGGCACTTCGCGTTGACGGTGATGGCCTTCGCCATCGCCAGGTCGGCCGCCCGATCGACGTAGACGTGGCAGTTGCCCGTGAAGTGTTTGAGCACCGGCATCCGCGCCTCGGAGCAGACCCTGCGGATCAGCGTCTCGCCGCCGCGGGGAATCACGATGTCGATGAGGTCGTCCATCGTGAGAAACGCGCCGACCGCCTCCCGATCGGCAGTGTCAACCAACTGCACGCAGTCCGCCGGCAGGCCGGCGGCGACGATCCCCCTTCGCATGCTCTCCACGATCCGACCGCTGGAATGGGCTGCCTCCTTGCCGCCGCGGAGGATGATGGCGTTGCCGGCCGCGAGGGCCACTGCCGCCGCATCGGCGGTGACATTGGGCCGCGACTCGTAGATGAAGAAGACCACGCCGAGCGGCACCCGGATCTTGCGGACCACCAGCCCGCTGGGCTGCCTCGATTCCTCGATCACTTCGCCGACCGGATCGGGGAGCTTGGCCACCGCCTCGACGCCTGCGGCGATGCCTTCCACCCGCTTGGCATCGAGCGTGAGCCGGTCGATGGCCGCGGCCGTGAGGCCGAAGCCGGGGGCGGCAGCGAGGTCGAGCCGGTTGGCGGCGAGGATGTCGGCGACGTCGGCCCGGATCGCGGCGGCGGCGGCCCGCAGGCAGGCCGCCTTCGCGTCACCGGGCACACCGGCCAAGTCGATGGCGGCCCGCCGGGCCCGCTCGGCGATCGAGCGGCAGTGCGCCTGCAGGGCGGTCGCGGGAGGGGTGGCGACGATCGTGGAAGCCGTGGACATGGATCGTTTTCCGAGCGGAGTGCGTGTGGCCTTCGTTTGCATTATCTTACGGTGCCTTCCAGTTCTTGACACGCAGGAGTTGCCCCGATGCTCAGCACGAATCTCTCCCGTCGCTCGTTCCTCGCCGCAACCGCCGGCGTCGCCGCCCTCTCGCCGCTCGCCCGCCTGGCCAGTGCAGCCTCGGCCAACAACCTGAACCTGGGCGTGCAGATCTATTCGCTCCGCAACTACAAGGTGGACGAGGCGCTCCAGCACACCCGTGACCTGGGCTTCAAGTTCGTCGAGTTTTATCCCGGCATGTATCCGATCGCCTCCGATGCCGCCGCGATCGACACCATGAAAAAGAAGCTGGCAGACCTCGGCCTCACGATCTCGGCCCATGGCGTGAATCGCTTCACCAAGGATGCCGTGGCCAACCGGAAGATGTTCGAATTCGCGAAGGCGGCCGGCATCCGCACCTTTGGCGCCGATCCCGACCCCGATTCCTTCGCGAGCCTCGACGAACTCGTGAAGGAGTTCGATGTTCGCGTGGCGATCCACAACCACGGCCCCACGCATCGCTACAACAAGGCGATCGACGTTCTTAAGGCAGTGGAAAAATATGATCCCCGCATCGGTGCCTGCGCCGACCTCGGCCACTACCTGCGGTCGGGCGAGCAGCCCGTGGAGGTGATCCGGGTGCTCAAGGGCAGGCTGTACGGCGTCCACTTGAAGGACTTTGCCGAGATGCAGGACAAGACCAAGGGCGTGATTCTTGGCAAGGGACACATCAACGTGCCGGCCGTGATGGCCGCGCTCGTGGCGGCCAATTTCCCTGCCGACGGCGCTCTCTCGATCGAGTACGAGGAAAACCCGCAAAACCCGCTCGCCGACATCAAGGCGTGCGAGCAGGCCGCCCGCGAAGCGATCGCGGGGCTGTAGAACGCTTCTCATCCTCAGAGACCGCCGCGGTTGCGCAATACATCTCCAGCGCGGTGCGGACCAAGCCCACGGCGTGGACGCGGACGATCTGGATTCCCGCGGCTGCCAGCCCGCAGGCGCTGCCGGCGGTGCCGCCGTCGCGTTCCTCGAGGCTGGCAGGCCGGCCGAGGGCCTGCTCGAGCGACTTGCCAATGAAGCCCTTGCGGGAGTGGCCGACGAGGATCGGCACACCCAGGTCGAGAAACTCGCCCGCGCGGGCCATGAGTTCGAGGTTATGGGCATGGGTCTTGCCGAATCCGATGCCTGGATCGAGGCAGATGCGGTCGAGTGGAATGCCGGCGGCGAGGAGCGTGTCGCGACGCCGCATCAGGTAGGCGTGGATGTCGCCCACCACGTCGTCATAGCGGGGATCGACCTGCATCGTCTGCGGTGTGCCCTGCATGTGCATGGCACAGACGCCGGCACGCGACTCAACGGCGACGCGGAGCATGTCGGGATCGCCCTCCAGTCCGGTCACATCGTTGATGATCTCGGCCCCCAACTCGATGGCCCGGGCCGCGACCGCTGCCTTCGACGTGTCGATCGAGATCGGCACCCCCGCCTGCCTGGCAAGCCGCCCCACCACTTCGCCCACGCGGCGGAGTTCCTCGTCGGGCGGCACCGCCACGGAATAGGGCCTCGTGCTCTCGCCGCCGACGTCGAGCATGTCCGCGCCTTCGGCGACGAGCGTAAGACCGTGAGCCACGGCCGCCTCGACCCCCGCATGACGGCCGCCATCAGAAAAACTGTCGGGCGTCGCGTTGACGATCCCCATCACGAGCGGCCGCCGGATAGCGCGACCATCACCCGGGAGAGCCAGCCGTGTGGTCCGCAGCTGCCAGTGTTCGGGGCGGTGATCGATGCTCATGAGGGGATTGTAAAGAACCGCCGGGTGGTCCGCTTGACACCGTTCCCCCCGAGGTTGAGCATAGCTCTCTGAAACGTCGTCCCATCTGTCCTTTTCCAGACCGTTTTTTCAGAAGGAACCCCAATCGTGACCGGTTCTGCCATCGTGTGTCGCTGGGTGATCGGTCTTTCCTGCCTGTGGGCTGGCGTTTCGGCCGTCATTGGGCGGGCCGCCGAGGCGGGCAAGCCGCTCGAGGTGCTCTACATCACCGGGGGCTGCTGCCACGACTACGACGGACAGAAGAAGGTGATCACGCAGGGGATGGCGTCGAGGGCCCGGATCAACTGCACTGTGGTCCACGAGGGCGGCACGACCACCGATCACAAGGTCTCCATCTATTCGAAGCCCGACTGGTCGAAGGGCTACGACGTGGTCTTCCACAACGAGTGCTTCGCCGGCGTCAAGGACCCGGAGTTCCTCAAGCAGATCGTGGCCGAGCATGAGAAGGGCACCCCCGCCGTGCTGATGCACTGCGCCATGCACTGCTACCGGGCCGGCAACGACGACTGGTTCAAGTTCGTCGGCATCACGTCGCCCGGCCACGGAGCCCACTATGAATACACCGCCAACCTGATCGCCGAGCACCCGATCCTCACCGGGCTTCCAAAGGCATGGAACGTTCCGAAGGAGGAGTTGTATTACTGCGACAAGGTCTGGGACACCGCCAAGCCGCTGGCCGAGGCGATGAGCCGCGAGCGGAAAGCCAACCAGACGGTCATCTGGACCAATCAATACGGCAAGGCCCGCGTCTTCGGCACGACGATCGGCCACTACACCCACACTGTCGAAACACCGGAGTTCCTCGACCTCGTGACCCGCGGCACGCTCTGGGCCGCCGGCAAGCTTCAGGACGACGGCAAGCCGGTCGCCGAGTTGGCCGTGGCGCCGGGCGAAGCCGCCGCCGCCTCGGGCTGGGCGGCCTCGGTGAAGCTTCCGGAAGCGGAGCAGTCCAAAGCAGTCAAGCTCTTTAATGGTCGTGACACCGAGGGCTGGGAGGGGCACGTCGATCCCTACTGGTCGGTCGAGAACGGCGAGATCGTGGGCCGCAACACCGAGGCCAACGCGCCAAAGGTGAGCACCTACCTGCTCACGAAAAAGCCGTATCGCAATTTTCGGCTCTTGCTCGAGAGCAAGCTCGTCACGAGCGAGATGCACTCGGGCGTCGCCATTTGGGGTAAGAAGTTCGACAAGGATGGCGAGGCGTCGAGCTACCAGGGCCATCTCGTGATGTTTCCGTCGGGCTACGGGCTCTACGACCTCTACCGCCGCAACGGCATCAGTGGCGACCAGAACGGCCGGGCGAAGGCCGCCGGCAAGCAGCACGACTGGAACCAGCTGGAGATCCTTGCCATCGGAAGCCGAATTCGCTTCGCGGTGAACGGCAAGGAAGTGCTCGACTGGACAGACCCCAAGCCGGAGCTCTGCGAGGCCGGGCCGATCGGCCTGCAGCTGCACTCCAACAAGGTGCCGCAGGAGGTGCGGTTCCGCGGGCTCGTGCTTGTCGAGGATCCGACCGACGTGCTCGTGACAGCCAGCCCGACGCCGTGACGACAAACGCTGTGCTCAATCCTTATTCAAGCCCGCTCCCCGTTCATCCAAGCCCGCAGCGCGAGCAAGGGAAATGCGGGTGATCGTGCAGGCATGCCACGCGGATTCCTCTCGCTCGCGCTTCGGGCTTGGATGGGAGTGGAGCATGGATGTGCTATGCTACGGCCATAGATGGCAGGATCCCACCCTGTGGAGGAGAACTGAGGCGTGGCACGCGCGGCACTGGCACTCGAGGACGGCACGGTCTATTTCGGTGAGTCGTTTGGGGCCGCGGGCACCGTCTCCGGCGAGGTCTGTTTCAACACCTCGATGACGGGGTATCAGGAGATCCTCACCGACCCGAGCTACCGCGGGCAGATCCTCACGATGACCGCGCCGCAGATCGGCAACTACGGTGTCAACGAGGCCGACGTCGAGAGCGGCAAGTTGCAGATGGAGGGCTTCGTCGTCCGCGAGGCGAGCCGCATCGCGAGCAACTTCACCTCCACGGGCACGCTCGGCGACTATCTCGCAAAGGCGGGCGTCGTGGGGCTCGCGGGGATCGACACGCGGGCGCTCGTCCGGCGGCTGCGGATCCGCGGCGCGATGACGGGCGTCTTATCGAGCGAGGTGCTCGATCCGGCGAAGCTCGTCGAAATGGCGAAGTCGGCGCCGACGCTCGTGGGCCGCGATCTTGTCCGCGAGGTGATGCCGCAGGCGGACAGCGAATGGACCGAAACGCTCGATGACTGGGCGAGGCCGCTGCCGCAGCCACTCGAAGGGGGCGTGTTCCCGCCGCCGCCAGCCGTCGCGAGCGGCGTGAAGCATGTCGTCGCGCTCGACTACGGCATGAAATGGAACATCGCGCGGCATTTGGCGAGCGCCGGCTGTCATGTGACCGTGCTGCCCGGCAAGGCGACGGCGGCCGAGGTGCTTGCCCACAAGCCCGACGGCGTGTTTCTCTCCAACGGACCCGGCGATCCGGAGGTGCTCGACTACTGCGTCAACACTGTTCGTGATCTGGTCGGCAAGGTGCCGATGTTTGGCATCTGCCTCGGCCACCAGCTCCTCGCACTCGCCTGCGGCGCGAAGACCTACAAGCTGAAGTTTGGCCATCGCGGCGCTAATCAACCGGTGATGGATCTCGAGACGGGGAAGGTGGAGATCACGTCGCAGAACCATGGCTTCGCCGTGGACGAGGCGACGCTGCCGCCGGAGCTGGTCGTGACGCACCGCAATCTCAACGACGGCACGATCGAGGGCGTGCGGCATACGACGGCCAACGCAGCGAGCGTGCAGTATCACCCCGAGGCAGCGGCCGGCCCGCACGATTCCGCCTACCTCTTCGGCCGCTTCCGCCAGATGATGGCGTGAGGCTGGGATTCTGGCTGATGGAACGGTTCGGGGCAGCCCGTGCCCCTCACGGATGCATCGGCCGGAGTGCATTGAAATCGGCGAAAAAGCGTTTTTGACATTCGCCATTCGTGTGCCAGAGTTGCTTGAAGCTTCGGGCGGCATCCCGGCTTCACCCGCGGAATGCCCTTCCGCGGCCCCCCCAGTCACTGCCACCCTTTTCTTTTGGAGGCTCGCCTCATGAGTCGTTCGCTGTTTTTCTGCGGTCTTGCGGCCGTCCTGTCGTTTGCTGTCGCCTCGCTCGCCGACGCGGGTTTTGGCCACCATCGTCGTCAGGCTGACCCCGGCTGTGCGGCACCGGAAGGTGTTGGCTGCAGCCAGTTCGAGCCCGGTTGTGCCCTCGAGCCTTCGTGCGGCGTCGAACCCGGCTGCGGTGCCGAGACCTGCTGTCCGACCAACCCTTGCATCAAGTATCGCCACAAGCATGCCCACAAGCACAAGTGTGCGAAGGGCTGCTGCGCGGAGCCGACCTACGAGACGGTCCTCAATCCGACGAGCCCCGAGACCTGCCAGACGGTGGCCGTGCCGGTCTGCCTGCCGGCCTGCTGCCAGGGCTGCCCGTGCGAGACCTCGCGGTGCACGCTGCTGGGCTGCGGCCAGGTGCGGTATGACTACGCCTGCGGCTGCTCGGTGATCATCCGCTTCCAGAAGCACGGCGACATCCTCGTCACCTACGCCGGCTTCTAGTCCGTCTGAAACAGATCAGAGCCCTCCATCTCAATCACCGTGAGCCCGGCCGGGAGTCCTTCCCGGCCGGGTTTTTTGTTTTGTGCACACTCTAGGGCACACTCGAGGGCTTGGGCTGTTTTGGCGCCGACAGCCGGAACGACTGTTCACCGACGCTGTGTTTGAAGAACCCATCGCGATTCCATGTCGGCTGTTCCTGCTCGGGAGGCGAGGGCAGGTCGAATGTCGCGGTGAGCGTGTAGGTGTCGGCATCGATCCGCTCGTACCGATACGGTTGTCCCGTCGCGGGGTCGGTCGTGTTCTGCAGGAATGTCGCCGGGTTATCCGCGAGCGCCTCGAGCGTGACGGGCATGACGCCCTCGCGTTCGAAGTAGGTTTCGACATTCTGCTGGATGGCACGGAGGTCACCGATGCGTCGGGCGTCGAGCCGGAGCTGCCGCTGTCGGAACGGACTGCCGGCGGCATAGAGCGCGGCCAGCATCGAGACGATGGCCACAGCCGCGCCGATCCGGTGAAGCCAATCCCGCCAAGGTGGTGGGGGCGGGATCGTGGCTGTTCCGGTGGTTGTGGTGATCCGCTCCTCTCGGCCAACGTCGCTGGAAAACCAGAGGTAGATGCCGCCGGAGAGCAGAAGAATGATCAACGCCTTGAGGATGAAGCGAACCGTCAATTCGCCGGAAAGAAAACAGACGACTGCGGCGATCAGGTCGCCGGCCATGACGAGCGATGTGATCAGCAGCGTGAGGTAGGCGAGCGTGCGATAGATCGGGGTCAGCCGCAGGGCCGGGTCGCGGCTGGCATCGCGGCCGATCGTGCGGTGCGCCAGCCCAAGGATGGGAAGCGAGACGAGCAGTGCGGCCGCCGCCGCCCGCAGCGAGCCACTGGAGATACCGAGCGAATCGTCCGTTGCCGCGGGCAGCCAGCGATCGACGAATTGAAACAGGATCGTGCCGGTGGCGAATGCGGCCGTGTAGAGCATGGCCATGCCAAGCAGATGGACAAAGGCGTCGCGTGGCGAGCTCGACACCCGTTTCCTGGGCACGGGCACGGGCAGAAGCGAGTCGGCGAAGGCGTCGAGGGCACCCTTCGCCTCACGCGGTGACCACCCGCCGGATTCAATCGCGCGGCCGATGTCAGCCCGGGGCATCCCGCGTTCCAGACAGGCTTTTACGAATTCGACAAGCACTTCGGGAGCGGATGCCATGGGGCAGGTCTCGGGGGCGCTAGTGGATCAGTCCGTGTAACTGTCGCCACGCCCCCGGGATTCGTCCAGAGAAAAGTCGTGGTGGGCGGGTTTTTCTTTTTTTGGGGCAGGCTGTAACGGATTCCGGGCGGCGGCGTTGTTTCTTCCAGACGGATCGACAGGTCATCCTGTAAGGTCGATCAGCGTCAGAACCACCGGGAAGAAAAGTATGTCTGCCAGCGGCGAATCCCACGGCTGGGTGATGGAGGCCGTCGATCTCTACGAACTGCCGCTGCTGCGTTATGCGAGGCGGCTGCTCGGCGACGTCGACCTGGCCGCCGACGCGGTGCAGCACGCATTCGTGAAACTCTGTGAGGAGTCGCGAGAGCGGCTCGATGGCCGGGTGGCACCGTGGCTGTTTCGCGTCTGCCGCAACCGGGCGATCGATCACCTCCGCCGTTCGGGCCGCGAGCACTCGTTGCTCAATGAACCGGTCGATTCGCCGTCTGCCATTGGCCACCCCGGCAGTCGCGAGGCCGATCCGGCCATGTCAGCCGAGCGGGCCGATCTGGCCTCGCGACTCCGCGAACTGCTGCAGGATCTGCCGGCCCCGCAACGCGAGGCGATCGACCTCTGGTGCGAGGGGCTTACGTACCGCCAGATCGCCGAGGTCACCGGCCGGCAGGAGGGTCATGTCCGCGTGCTGGCCCATCGCGGTCTCACCGCCCTCCGCGCGCACCCGCTGGTGCGAGACCTGCTTGTGACCGAAGGCCACCGGCCCACGCAGAACGCATCGAACTCCTGACACACCCACCGAGGCAGACCATGACCACCGAAAACGTTAACGATTCCCAGTTCAACAGCGACCAGTTCAACAGCGACCAGTTCAACAGCGACCAGCCGGCTCCGCGCGACCGCGAGGCTGCGGATGCGCTGCTCACGGCGCACGTTCTCGGACAACTCGAGGGCGACGAGCAGGCTGTCGTCGAACGGCTGCTCGCCGAACCCATGCGGCACGAGGAGCGGCGGACGGTCGACGAGATCGGCCGGGTGGCGACCGCGTTGCGTGCCGGCCGAACGAACGACGACGTGCCGCGGTCTCCGACACTGCGTCGGGCGGTGGTCGCCGCGATCGCGGCGAACGGTGGAGCCGCGAGGGAAGGGACGGTGGCGTCGGATGTCGTCGTCGCTCCACAGCCTTCCCGGAGCCGGTTCGGCAGGGGACTGGCACTCGCCGCGTCGTTGCTGGCGGCTGTGCTCGTGATGGTGACGGCGGTGCTCGTGCGGCCCTGGGCGTTGCAGCCGCGAATGGCTCGTGAGGTCGCGCAGCGTGGGCCGGAACTCAGGACGGAAGGCGTCGCGACCGCTCGCCAGGAGCGGTCGGTCCTGGAGCGGCCTGATGAAAAACCATCCGAGGCGAAGGCGGTGACCGCGGCGGGCGACCAGTTGGCGTCAGAAAAAAGACCGGCCACGGAGCAGGTCGACAAGTCGACAAATCACTTGGGGGCGAATGCGAGTGGGTATGCGATGCCTGCCGCGCCGGCGGATATGGCCACGGCTGCCGCACCGGCTCCCGGAGCCCGCAGGTTGGCCGGCGACCGCGATGCCCGGGAACTCGAAATGCAGTCTATCGGTGGGCAGCGAAAGCAGCAGGATGCACAGGCCGGCGAGCGGTATGCTCGGTTCGACGAGAACCGGCTGCGGACATCTTCGGAGCAGCCGCTCTCCACGTTTTCGATCGACGTCGATACGGCGTCGTATGCCAACGTGCGTAGGTTTCTCACCTCCGGTCGGCTGCCGCCCCCGGATGCGGTGCGGATCGAGGAGATGGTGAACTATTTTCGCTACGACGACCCGCAGCCCGTCGGCGACAGGCCGTTCTCGGTGACGCTCGAGGCGGCCGAGTGCCCCTGGCACTCCGGCCGGCGTCTGGTTCGCATCGGCCTCGAAGGCCGCGACATCGACCGCCGCGAGCGGCCCGCCGGGAACCTCGTGTTTCTCATCGACGTGTCGGGCTCGATGGCAGCGGCGAACAAGCTGCCGCTGGTGAAGCAGGCCCTCGCGATGCTGGTCGAGGAGCTCACGGAAAACGACTCCCTGGCGATCGTCACCTATGCCGGCGACGCAGGTGTGAAGCTCCCCGCCACCAGCGGCGACCAAAAGGGAAAAATTCTCGCGGCGATCGAATCGCTCTCGTCGGGTGGCTCAACGCATGGCAGCGCCGGCATCAACCTGGCCTACGAGCAGGCGGCGGAGCGGTTCATCCCTGGCGGCGTGAACCGGGTGATCCTCGCCACCGACGGCGACCTGAACGTGGGTGTGACCAGCGACGAGGCGCTCGTGGACCTGATCAAGCAGAGGGCGGCCGGCGGCACCTTTCTCACGGTGCTCGGCTTCGGCGAAGGCAACCTGCAGGACGCGAAGATGGAAAAGATCGCCGATAACGGCAATGGCATCTACGCCTATATCGACGGCGCCCGCGAGGCGCGGAAGGTGCTCGTGGAGCAGCTCACGGGCAGCACGATCACGATCGCGAAGGACGTGAAGATCCAGGTGGAGTTCAACCCGGCGCAGGTGGCCTCCTATCGCCTGATCGGCTACGAGAATCGGATCATGGCGGCCGAGGACTTTCGCAACGACAGGATTGATGCCGGCGAGATAGGAGCCGGGCACAGCGTCACGGCGCTCTATGAGATCGAACTGGTGGGCGACGGCGGCGAAGGGTCGGCCGGGGCGGAGCCGCTCAAGTATCAGCCGCCGCAGCCCAAGCCTGCCCCTGAGGCCACGCTCGTCGATGGTGAAACGAGCCGGGAGCTGCTCACGGTGAAGCTGCGGTGGAAGAAGCCAGAAGGCGATGCGAGCACGCTGGATGAAGTGCCGCTCGTCGATCGCGGTGGTGCTTTCGAACAGGCTTCCGCTGATCTGCGGTTCGCCGGTGCCGTGGCAGCCTTCGGAATGGTGCTTCGCAACAGCGAATACAAGGGGGAGGCCACGCTGCCGCTGGTGGCGAAAATCGCCGCGGGTGCGCTTGGGCCGGATCGGGGGGGCTACCGCGCAGAGTTTCTCGACCTCGTCCGCAAGGCGGAGACCCTCCGCGACGGCGGCCGATAGTGGGGGGCCGTGGCTACCTGCTGGTGACGGTTCGGGGCTGCCCACGCCCCGTCGCCGGACGCTCGCTTCGGCCATCCTAGCCTGCGCTCGCTCGATGCTGACTGCGCTACGGCATCCTGCCTGCGCTGGTCAGCAACGCCGGCTCCCGGGACATGGGCAGCCCCTCACGGATTACTCAGAGTCAAATAAAAGCCCTGAGCGTAAGCGACGGGATCTGCATGACTCGCGCATCAGCGCCAGGCCCGGAGGGCAGGGTTAGCACCAGCGACCGGAGGTCGCCAAGCGACTCGCTGAGGACGGGCATCCGCCCGTCGTCGCGGCAGGATGCCGATGTTTCGCGTGTATTCAGTGCACGCCCTGGCCTGCCAGCCAGCGTTCGGCATCGAGGGCTGACATGCAGCCGGTGCCGGCAGCGGAGATCGCCTGACGGTAGTAGTCGTCGGCCACGTCGCCCGCCGCGAAGACTCCCTCCACGCTCGTCTCGGTTCGGAAGTGCTTCGTCCAGACGATGTATTTCTTGGGATTGAGTTCCAATTGGCCGTCGAGGAACGCCGTGTTGGGCGTGTGGCCGATCGCCAGGAAGACACCCGTCGCCTCGAGCGTTGTCTCCTTGCCGGCGTCGACCGTGCTCGCCAGCCGCACACCCGTCACTCCCTTGGCATCGTCGCCGAGCACCTCGGCAAGGCCCGTGTTGAAGTGGATCTTGATCTTCGGGTCGTCGTGGGCCCGCTGCGCCATGATCTTCGAGGCACGGAGCTGGTCGCGGCGATGCACGAGGTGCACCGTGCTGGCAAACTTCGTGAGGTAGGTCGCCTCCTCCACGGCCGAGTCGCCGCCGCCCACCACCACGATCGGCTTGTTGCGAAAGCGGGGCAGCGCGCCGTCGCAGACGGCACAGGCACTGACGCCGCGGTTCTTGAACTTCTCCTCGCTCGGTAGGCCGAGCCAGTTGGCGCTGGCGCCCGTGGCCACGATCACGCACTGGGCTTCCACCACGCCACCTTCGGAGGGATAGAGCTTGAAAGGGCGTGACGAAAAGTCCACCTTCAGGATGTCGTCGGTGACGATCCGCGTGCCCATGTTGACCGCCTGCTGCCGCATCAGTTCCATCAGTTCCGGGCCGGTGACGCCCTCGCCGGCATGTGGGGCCATCATCTGCCGGCGTTCTGCGGGCAGGGCGGAGTCGAGGAAGGCGCCAAGATTTCCGTGCGGGAAACCGGCATAGTTTTCAACCTCGCTCGTGAGGGCGAGTTGGCCGAGCGGCAGCGTGCCCGACATCCTGTTTTTCTCGGTGATCGCGCCTTCGAAGACCAGCGGCTTGAGCTGGGCCCGGGCGGCGTAGGTGGCGGCCGACCAGCCGGCCGGTCCGCTGCCGATGATGACGAGGGTTTCGCGGGTCGTGTTGCCTGTGGTGGCGGACATGCATGGCTCCATGAAAAAGGTGCCAGCCACCAAATCTGGGTGGTCTGGGGCGTCGTATCGAAGCAGCGGCTTCCTAAGTTGCCCCAATTTGGTGGCTGGCACCTTTTTTGGGCAAGATGAACAGGTAGAACGGCCGGTTCTCGCCATCTTCGCCACGACGTGGGGTCGCCATGAGTCTGTTGTATGTCTTGCTGCCGAGCGCCCTGGTGCTGGCGATCGCCTATCGTGTTTACGGCAGCTTGCTGGCCCGACTCTTCCAACTCGATACCGACGCCGCCACGCCGGCCGTCACACTTCGCGACGACGTGGACTACGCGCCGATCCCGCCGCAGCTTCTGCTTGGTCAACATTTTTCGGCGATCGCGGCGGCCGGGCCGATCGTCGGGCCGATCCTCGCGGGCGTGGCCTTCGGCTGGCTGCCCGCCCTGCTCTGGATCTTGATCGGCAGCATCTTCATCGGCGGCGTGCACGACTTCGCGTCGCTCGTGGCCTCGGTGCGGCACAAGGCACGGTCGATCGCCGAAGTGGTTCGCGACCACATGAGCCAGCGGAGTTATCTCCTCTTCCTGGCATTCGTCTGGATCGCGCTGGTCTACATCATCGTCGCCTTCACCGACATCACGGCGTCGAGCTTCATCGGCAGACAGGTGCTGGAAAACGGCGAGACGGTATCGGGCGGCGGGATCGCGACGTCGAGCCTGCTCTACCTTGTGATCCCGATGATCATGGGGGCCTGTATGCGGTATGCGAAGATGCCGCTCTGGCTGGCGACCGCGATCTTCCTGCCGTTGGTCGGCCTGGCGATCTGGATCGGCCAGTTCTTTCCGTTCGACCTCGGGCAGATGCTCGGCACCTCCGACGCCACCGCTCAGAAGATCTGGGGCGTGCTCCTGCTGGCATACTGCCTCGTGGCGGCGATGGTGCCGATGTGGATGCTGCTCCAGCCCCGCGGCCACCTGGGCGGATGCTTTCTGTATGTGGCACTCGCGGGCGCTGCGATTGGCCTGATGGTCAGCGACAGGCTGGTGGCAGGTGATTCCGCGATCCGCTACCCAGCGTTCACCGGCTGGCAGGCGTCCAATGGCCAGAACCTCATCCCGATGCTCTTCATCACGATCGCCTGCGGCGCCTGCTCCGGCTTTCACTCGCTGATCGCCTCGGGCACGACGAGCAAGCAGCTCCGCAAGGAGACCGACGCTAGGCCGATCGGCTACGGCACGATGCTCTTGGAAGCGATGGTGGCGATCGTGAGCCTGGCCTGCGTGATGGTGCTCGCCGGCGACTCGAAGCTCGCCAGCCAGCCGCCGAACTTTATCTACGCGATGGGCATGGGCCGGTTCCTGGAGATCCTCGGCGTGCCCGCGACAATCGGCGTGTCGTTCGCATTGATGGCTTTCACGACGTTCGTCTACGACACGCTCGATGTCTGCACGCGGCTGGGGCGATACATCATCCAGGAACTCACGGGGCTTTCTGGCAAAGCCGGTGGTTGGCTGGGCACGACGCTGACAGCGGGCGTGCCGCTGGTGTTTCTCCTGCGGCCGCATGTCGACGCCGCGGGCAACGCGGTGCCGGTCTGGAAGACGTTCTGGAGCCTGTTTGGGGCGAGCAACCAACTGCTGGCGGCGCTCACGCTTCTGGGCGTGACGGTCTGGCTCTGGCAGACACGGCGAGAGACCTGGGTCTGGCTGGTGACGGGCGTGCCGACCGTGTTCATGTATGTGATGAGCACGTGGGCGCTAGCCAGCATGACGCTGCCGAAATTCCGGAATGCCAACGGCTTCTCCCTTCCGGCCGATCCGGTGCCGTGGGCGGGCCTGGTGCTCCTGTCGCTGGCCGCCGTGATGCTCGTCGAGGCGATCCGCGTGCTCGCGATGCCGCAGGGGCCGCAGGGTGGGCTGGGTTCCGTAGTGGGCTCACGACGCGCGGCAGGCGCATGACTGCGAAACGGTCACGGCCGCAGTCAGCGGGCCGAAAAGCCGCTCGTCCGAAGCCGGTGAAGGTCTGCGCGACATGCGGCCGCGAGTTTACATGGCGGCGAAAGTGGGCCGCCTGCTGGGACGAAGTCCGCTACTGCAGCGACCGCTGCCGCGATTCCCGCGGTCAGCGACCGAAACCGTGATGGTTTGGCATCGTGCGGCCCGCCGTGGCTACGGCGATTCCACGATCAAACCGGGAACGGCTTCGAAATGGCTGTCGTACGCGACGATGCGACCACCATTCTCGAGCGCGGTCGCTGCGATCCAGATGTCATTCGTCGGAATGGGGGTGCCCTGTCGCTTGAGCGACGTCACGACTGCCGCATACCGTTCCGCGACGTTATCGGTGACAGCGACGACCACGACTCCTGGCTGGCTGCGAAACGCAGCCAGCAACGTGAGGTTTTCCGCGAGCCGTCGCCCTCCTTGGAATCCGGCATACAGTTCTCCGAGCACGGTGATAGGCACGAGAATTTCATCCGCCGATTCGAGCCGCTCCTGGAGCTTCGGCTGTCCGCGCATCAACCGGCTGTAGGCCGTGGTATCGAGGCAGAGGCGGCTCACCGCCAAACCTCTTCGTCAACCGACTCAAACGGCGCCGTGGCACGATCGAAGTCTGCGGCCTCATGGGCGGTCCATCGGGCCGCGATCTGCGAGAGATCCCGCCTCGGCGCATGGGGCCTCTGGCCCGTTGCGGTCTCGAGCAGGCGGATCACAGTCTGATTGAGACTCAGTCCGGATTGCTCGGCCAGCGACCGCAGCTTCGTGTCGACTTCTGCGGGGATGTTACGAACGGTGAGCTGACTCATGGCGTGCCTGCATTGTGCATGCGTTTTATGCAGGCGTCAAGCTACTCACCGTTTTTGATGAGCGTTGTCTGTTGATGGGACTGCGATTGGTGTGTGACATGGCGATTGCTTTTTCGCTTGTTTCTTAGCTCAATGAGACTAGACTAAGTCTAGTTTGACACCATCGCAGTGAGGCTGACCGCATGGCACACGTCGTCAATATTCACGAAGCGAAGACGCACCTGTCGCGGATCGTCGAGGAGGTGGCGGCCGGTCGGGAGGTGATCATCGCGAAGGCCGGTCGGCGCGTGGCCAAGCTCGTGCCGCTCGAGGCGGGCGGGCGTCCGAAGAAGCTCGGCGGACTCAAAGGGCGGATCAAGGTTCCCGATGACTTTAATGCGCCGCTCGACGATCGCGTCGTTGCCGCCTTCGAAGGAAGGCCGTGAGCAGGATTCTCCTCGACACTCACCTGCTTCTGTGGGCGGTAAGCGAGCCGAGGAAGCTATCGGCGCAGGCCCGCCGCCGCATCGAAGAGGCCGACGTGTTCGTCAGCGCTGCCTCAATCTGGGAAGTGAGCATCAAGGCGGCCCTCGGGAAACTCGCCGCCGACCCATCCGAGTTGCTCGCGGAGATTGAGCCCGCGGGCTTCCATCTTCTGCCCGTGACAGGCCACCACGCCGCCGCGGTCGCCAAGCTGCCGCCGCTTCATAACGATCCCTTCGATCGAATGCTCGTCGCCCAAGCGAAAACGGAGCCGCTTCTGTTGCTCACGAATGACGTGACGCTTGCCGGCTACGGCGACTGCGTGGAACTCGTGCCAGCTCGGAAGTGAGCTGAGGAAATGAGCTGCGTCCCCTTTTACAGGATGTCGGTGGGGGAGAAGCCGCGAGCGCGGAGGTCGCGGATCGCGAGGCCGCCCGTTCGCTTGGCGAGGCGACGGCCCGCGGCATCTCGCACGAGCGGCACGTGGCAGAACGCCGGCGCAGCCCAGCCGAGCGCCTCATAGAGCAAAAGCTGCCTCGCTGTGCTCGTGAGCAGATCCTCGCCGCGGACCACCTCTGCGATCTCCATCGCATGGTCGTCGGCCACCACTGCCAGTTCGTAAGCGGGAAGATCGTCCCGCCGCCAGACGACGAAGTCGCCGAAGTCCACGCCCGCCGTCCGCCGCACGCGGCCGGCCAAAGCGTCGTCGAACTCGATCGTGCGACCGTCGGGCACGCGAAACCGCCAGGCGACGTTCCCCGGCGCGGCTGCACGATCCCACGCGGCCGGCCGCAGGCTCGTCGGAAAGATCGGCTCGGCATGCGCGTCGGCGCCTGCGATGGCATTCGCTTCTTCGGGCATCGGCTCGTGCGGCGCGGTGGCGGCCTCATCGACGTCGCGGCGGGAATGCGGGCTTGGGTAGATCACGCCCGCTGCCTCCAGCCGTCGCCAGATCTCCAGATACCAGGCAGTGCGTCCGCTCTGCCGATAGCTGGCGTGCGGCCCGCCGATGTCGGGCCCCTCGGTCCATGCAAGCCCGAGCCAGCGGAGGTCTTCGATCGCCGCCTCGCAAAACTCCTCGCGGCACCGAGGCCGGTCGAGATCCTCGATCCGCAGCACGAGGCCAGCTGAGCCGGCCCGCGACGCTGCGACCGCGAACGTCCGCGCATGGCCAACGTGGAGGAAGCCGGTGGGCGTCGGTGCGAGTCGGCCGCGTCGATACTGAGCCATGCAGGCGTTCCTCGCCGTTCCTACAGCAGCCACCAGTTGGCTGTCAGGAACACGTAGGTACCTAACGCCAGGTTTGTCATCGCATGAGCGAGAATCGTGTCGATCGGCCGACGGGTGGCCGCCGCGATGCCGGTGACGACGGCGAACCAGCCCACGGCGGCGACGCACTCCGAGGGATGCGATGCCGCGGCGTAGAACAGGCAGGCCCCGACAGCCGGGAATGTCAGCATGCCAAACGGCACGGTCCAGAAATCCTCGCGGATGACATACCGCATCAGAAATCCGCGTAGGAAGAGCTCCTCGATCAGTGGCACCACGGCGATCAGGCCGATCGCGCGGATGACGAAAAATGCCCAGGAACCTCCCGGGCCCGCGGTGAGATCAGCGAAGGGGTTGAACCCCGCCCGCGCGGCCGTGCCCCCAGTCCAGCCGGCCTCGCGTTGGAGCGACGCGAGCACGATCCACGGCACGACGAGTGCTAGCCCCACCAGCGGCGGCCACCAACTCGGCCGGCCCAGCCAGCGGCGGATGGGCGTCCACGAGCGGGCGACCGCGAACAGCGTGGCGACGATTCGCAGGCTGTAGATGACGGGATAGGCCGAGAACGGGATTCCCAGGACCCCGGCCAGTCCTTCCCCGCTGCGGGTGGGCTCAAGCAGTCCAGCTGCCAAAAATACGATAAACGGGACGACACAGGCCTCCCACGGCCGGTCCGGGCCCTCGTTGTGCACGGCTGGCGAAGCGTCTAGTTGCTGCATGATGGTCGTGGTCTGTCGCGTTGGGGCCGGCTTGAGTATATTCCGTCCGGTCGACAGGCCTTTTTCCTGCCGATCCCTCCCCATTCCCGCCCTCCGTTCCCGAAGGTGTTTTCGTCCATGGACCTGTCCAAGCTCCGCAACATGGGCATCTCGGCCCACATCGACTCCGGTAAGACCACGCTCTCGGAGCGGATTCTCTACTACGCGGGCCGCATCCACCGCATCCAGGAGGTGAAGGGCGGCGGCGACGGCGCGACCATGGACTACATGGATCTCGAGCGCGAGCGCGGCATCACGATCACCAGCGCCGCCACGAGCGTGAAGTGGCACGACTGTGACATCAACCTCATCGACACGCCCGGCCACGTCGACTTCACCGTCGAAGTGGAGCGCAGCCTGCGGGTGCTCGACGGCGCCATCCTCGTGCTCTGTGCCGTGGGCGGCGTGCAGAGCCAGTCGATGACCGTCGATCGCCAGATGAAGCGGTACAAGGTGCCGAGGCTGGCGTTCGTCAACAAGATGGACCGCACCGGCGCCAACTTCGAGCGCGTCGTCGGCCAGCTCCGCGACAAGCTTGGCTGCGATGCGATCCCGATGCAGATCCCGATCGGCAAGGAAGACAAGCTCGAGGGCGTGATCGACCTCGTGTCGATGAAGGCCGCCTACTTCGATGGCGACAACGGCGAGACCGTCCGCGAGGAGAAGATCCCCGACGCCCTGGCCAAGGCCGCAGCCGAAGGCCGGCACGCCATGCTTGAGGCGCTCGCGATGTATTCCGACACGCTCATGGAAAAGCTGCTCAGCGAGCAGCCCGTGTCAGATGACGAGATCCACGCCGTTGTGAAGGCGGCCATGCAGAGCCAGAGCATCACGCCCGTTTTCTGTGGCTCGGCCTACAAGAACAAGGGCGTGCAAAAGCTGCTCGACGCGGTCGTGCGGTATCTGCCCAGCCCGCTGGAGCGGAAGGTGATCGCCAAGAAGTGGGACAAGCCCGACGAGGCGTTCGACCTCACTCCCGATCCCAAGAAGCCGCTGGTGGCGATGGCGTTCAAGATCGTGGACGATCCCTACGGTCAGCTCACCTTCATGCGGATCTACCAGGGCACGATCACCAAGGGCGAGGCCTACATCAACCAGCGAACTAGCCAGAAGCAGCGGTTCAGCCGGATCGTAAAGATGCACGCCGACAAGCGCGAGGAAATCGACTCGGGTGAGGCTGGCGACATCGTGGCCGTGATGGGCGTCGATGCGGCCAGCGGCGACACCTACGCCGCCGACAACAAATACTGCACGCTCGAAAACATGTTCGTGCCGGAGCCGGTGATCAAGATGTCGATCACGCCGACCAACCGCGACGGCCTCGACAAGCTCGGCAAGGCGTTGCAGCGGTTCAGCCGCGAGGATCCGACGTTCCGCGTCGCCACCGACGAGGAGACGGGCGAGACGTTGATTGCCGGCATGGGCGAGCTGCATCTCGACATCTACGTCGAACGGATCAAGCGTGAGTTCAAGGTTGAGGTCGAGGTGGGTGCGCCGAAGGTGAGCTACCGCGAGGCGCCGACCCGGGCTACCAACTACGACTACAAGCATAAAAAGCAGACCGGTGGTTCGGGCCAGTACGCCCACATCATCGGCGCACTTGAGCCGCTCCCTGAGGAATCGACCGAAAACTTCATCTTCGAGGATGCTGTCGTCGGCGGCCGCGTGCCGCGTGAATACATCCCGTCGGTTGAGAAGGGCTTCCGCGCCGTGCTCTCCAAGGGCCCGATCGCAGGCTTCCCGATTGTGGGCGTCAAGGCATCGCTCGTGGACGGTTCCTACCACGACGTTGACTCCTCCGACATGGCCTTCCAGGTCTGCGCCCGGCAGGGCTTCCGCGAGGCGTTCCTCAACACGAAGCCGGTTCTGCTCGAGCCGATCATGAAGATGGAGGTGGAGGTGCCCTCCGACTTCCAGGGGCCGGTGACGGGCGAGCTCAACAAGCGTCGTGGTCTGATCGTCTCGACGGAGACGGTGGGCAAGACCTCGACGATCATCGCTGAGGTGCCGCTGGCGGAGACGTTCGGCTATTCGACCGACCTGCGGAGCATGACGCAGGGGCAGGGTGTGTTCACGATGGAATTCTCGAAGTACCGGCCGACGCCGGGCAACATCCAGAAGGAAATCGTGGAGGAGCGGAAGAAGGCTGAACTGGCGGCTGCCAAGTAGGTGGCAGCTGCCACGTCACTGGCGGTTGCCAAGGCGTGGCCGAGCGTGGCCGCTATTGCCACCTCGCGGCAATCCCGTCCCAGAGCGTGATCCGCGACTCCAGACATTCGCGGGCCGTCGCAGATGCCTCGGCCCAACGAGCCGGATCGTCTCCGCACAGCCGCGCGACGATTCGCCGGCAGACGGGGGCGTGCTTCTGGTCGTCGTGGGCGATGTGCCGCTCCAGGTAGAACCGAAACGGCACCCAGGCTGCCGGATCCTCGGCCGCCAGGGAGCAGACGAGGTGGCGGAACATGTCGGGAATGACGTCCTCGCGGCCATACGTAAAGGCGGCGACGATCCGGTGGGTAGAGCCCGACTGAATCACGTCGAATGAGCGACGCACGAAGTCGCAGGCCGGCGAAGGCCCACCACACGCGGCGAGCGACTGCGAGAGCGTGCCGCCTTGGGCCAACAAGCCCAGCAGCCGTTCGATCGGCCCGGTATCGGCGGCCGCCTTCCGCATGCTCTGGAGGTAGAGCTCGAAGTGGGAAGCATGGCCGCCGTCGGGCAATTCGTCCGATTCCTCGTCGAGCACGATCTCGTTGACGAGCCGCCGAGCCTCGGGATCGGGCGTGGGCAGCCAGGGGATGCTGGTGCAGGTCAGCTTTTGCTGCATCGCCTTCAAGAGGCTCTGAAAATCCCAGACCGCGAAGACATGGTGCTCCATGAACAGCCGAAGCCGGTCCGGGCGGTCGATGAGTGAGTAGATCGGATGGTGGACGAGCCGCTCACGGGTCTCCCCGAGATCGATGGCACATTCGGTCCTGGGTGCTGGACACGGGGGCAGATCGGCAGCCATGGGGAGCGGTGGGGCATTCGTGGTGGGCATGGTGAAATGTCCGTTGGGGTGGTGGGCGAGGCTTGCTCTGCCTGCGTCTGTTGTAGTCGGCATCTGGCCGGTGGCGAATCGACTCTGGACCAAACCCCCAAAAACAGCGGCCCAGACGCTCGCTTCTCCGCCGAGCGGAGGCCTTCTGCTACCCTACCGATTATGTATCGATCCGAGCCCCTCCCCCTGTCCATCTGGATCGTCAATCCCTTCGATGACATCCCCGGCGAGGGCCTGCCCCCGCTGCGGTATTGGTCGCTGGCCCGCGTGCTGGCCGGACGGGGCCACGACGTGACCTGGTGGACCGCGGCCTGGAGCCACCGTCGCAAGGCCCCCCGAGCCACCCCGCTGCACACCCGTGACGACGAGGGATTTGCCGTCCGGCTGGTGGCGGTGCGGCCCTACACGAAAAACGTCTCCCTGGCCCGCCTGGCCAGCCACCGCGACTTCGGCCGCACATTCGAGCGGCTGGCCAACGAATCGATCGCATCGGGCCAGCTCGATCGTCCCGACGTCATTCTCGCCAGCCTGCCACCTCTGGAAGGACCGGAGGCCGCAGCGCGTCTCGCAAAACGCCTCGACGCCAATCTGGTGGTGGACCTGATGGACGTCTGGCCCGAGACGTTCGAGCGGCTCCTGCCCGGTCCAAAGTGGCTCCGCAAGGCGCTCTATCCCCTGCTCTTTGGCCGCATGGCGGCGCGGCGGCGGGCCCTGCTCGAGGGTGCCGACGCGGTCTCGTCATCTGCGCACGGCTATCTGACCGCCATGCCGGAGGCCACGGCCGGCGACAAGCCCCGGCACGTCTGTCATCTCGGGGCCTGGTTGGCCGAGTTTGCCGGGCCGCCGCGAGTGATCGACGAGGTTCCAAACACGGACGCTGCTGCGGCCCCTGCCGACCAGCCGGCCTCGGCCGCTCCACCGCTCGCCTGCGTCTATTCTGGCACGCTCGAGTCGGGCCAGGATCTCGACACGCTCCTCGCCGCCGCGCGGCTTCTCTCCGCGCAGGGCGTCGCGGCCACGCTCCATGTGGCCGGCACCGGGCGGCTGGAATCGAGCCTGCGGACGGCGGCCGAGACCATCCGCGGATCATGTTCGCTGCGGGTACACGGTCTGCTCGACCGCGGCGCGTACGTGCGGCTGTTGTCAGAGTGCGACGTCGGCCTGGTGCTCGTGAAGCCGGAGTCGCTCGTGGCGGTGCCCTACAAGGTGTGCGACTATACCGCCGCCGGACTGGCACTGGTCAACTCACTCCCCGGCGAACTGGAGCAGTTCGTATCGGACTATCGGGCAGGCATGCCGTACACCGCCGGCAGCGGGGATTCGCTCGCGCGTGCCATCGCCTTGCTGGCCGGCGATCGGCATCGGCTGCTCGAGATGCGGCAGGGATCCCGCAAGCTGGCAGAGTCGGAGTTTGACCGCGAAAAGACCTATGCTCGGTTCGCGGACTGGCTCGAGGGGATCTCGCGAGGAAGTCAGGGCTGACCTCGGCCGTTGAATAGTCGTCTGGAAATAGTTGTCTGGATTTTTAGCACGGTCGATCGGGAGGGGAGTTCATTTCCATGGCGCGTGCACCATCGGTTTCAGAGCCGCCGCAGACGCTCTGGCAGTCGCTCTCCCATCTCGGACCAGGGATCATCCTCGCCAGTTCCATCGTGGGCAGCGGCGAGCTGATCGCCACGACCATCGTCGGTGCCGAAGCGGGATTCGTACTGCTTTGGCTGATCATCCTGGGATGTGCCATCAAGGTGGCGGCCCAGATCGAGATCGGTCGCACGACGCTGACGTGGGGCCGCACGCCGCTCGACGCCTTCAATCGCGTCCCAGGTCCCCGGTTCGCAGGCCTGGGCTGGATCTACTGGGCCTGGGTGGTCATGACCGCACTCGTCGTCGTACAGCAAGGAGGGATCCTCGCCGGAGTGGCGCAGTCGCTCGCGGGCGGCCTGCCCATCACGGCGGCCGGCCGCGAGTGGAACCGGCTGCACGACGAGGCTGCCGACATGTTCGTGGCGGAGGCGGCCGTTCGGCGGCGGGGTGATGCCGCGGAGGCAGACACGCTCAAGGCCCGCCTCGACACGGTTACCCGCGAGATGAACGCGTTGCCGGCGCCCACCGACGAGACGATCTGGGCCGTCATCACGGGGGTCGTCACAGCGGGACTGCTGGCAATCGGTCGCTACCGCCTCATCGAGCGGGTGTCGATCCTGCTTGTCGGCACCTTCACGCTCGTCACGCTGCTGGCCCTCGCGTTGCTCCAGTACGACCCGGTGTGGGCGATCACTTCAGGCGACATCATCAGCGGCCTGATCCCCTCGATTCCGCCCGCGGTGGGCGGACGGTCGCCCCTGGTGACGGCGTTGGCCACGATCGGCATCATCGGCGTGGGTGCCAGCGAACTGATGGTCTATCCCTATTGGTGCCTCGAGAAGGGCTACGGTAAGGCCGTCGGACCGCGAGACGATTCGCCCGCCTGGGCCGCCCGCGCCCGCGGCTGGATGAAGGTGATGCAACTCGACGCGTGGGGATCGATGATCGTCTACACGACCGTCACGATCTGCTTCTACCTCCTCGGCGCCGCCACGCTCGGCCGGCTCGGCCTCCGACCTGCCGGCGGTGAGATGGTCCGCACGCTGGGCGCCATGTATGCGCCGGTGTTTGGCGAGTGGGCGCGGGGTGTCTTTCTGATCGGGGCGTTCGCCGTTCTCTACTCGACGCTCTTCGTGGCCGCGGCGGGCAACGCCAGGATGGTGGTCGATGGCTTGATCCTGGCCGGTCGGCTGCCGTCGGACGATGCCTCGCGGGCCGCCTGGTCCCGGCGGCTCTCGGTGGCATGGCCGCTGGTGGCGCTCGTGCTCGCGCTGATCATCCGCGAACCGGTGGCGATGGTGCTCGCCAGCGGGATCGTCCAGGCCATTATGCTGGCGGCCCTCGGTGTCGCCGTGCTCTATTTCCGCCACCGTGACTTCGATCCCCGGCTCGCGCCGTCGCGGGCCTGGGATCTGCTGCTGTGGGTCTGCTCAGCCGGATTCATCATGCTTGGAATGTGGACGTTGTGGCAAAAGGCTGCCGCCATCCTGAAGTCGATCGTCTAGCGGTTCACGGAGTCGGTCTATAATGCGGTGACTGCTTCCGAGGACTTCCGCCATGCCAATCTCTCGCCGTGACTTTCTGCTTGCCGGCTCAGCCGGCACATGCCTGGCCGCCGCTGGCATGCCCTCTTCGGCAAACGCCGCGCCTCCGCGGTCGCGCCGCCTGCGGATCGCGCACCTCACCGACATCCATCTCCAGCCAGAACTCCAGGCTGCCCGCGGTCTTGCGACCTGCTTCGCGCATGTACAGACGCGGCCGGTCGCCGCCAGTGGTGGCGTGGCGGGCGATGGGGGCGACGGCAGCCCGCCCGATCTGATCATCACCGGTGGCGATACGATCATGGACGCCTTCGAGGCCGACATGGCCCGCACGAAACTGCAGTGGGAACTGTGGCGGAAGGTGAAGGCCGACCACTGCGGAATCGAGATACACAGCGTCGTGGGCAACCATGATGTCTGGGGCTGGGCCCACGCGAAGGCCGGCACGACCGGCGACGAGCCGCTCTATGGGAAGCGTTGGGTGTGTGACGAATTCGGACGCGATCTGCCTTACACGAGCTTCGATCGCGGCGGCTGGCACATCGTGCTGATCGACAGCATCTTTCCCGATGAACAGCGATATATCGGCCGGCTGGACGAAGCCCAGTGGGACTGGCTGGAACGCGATCTGGCGGCCATCGATCCGGCGACGCCGGTGATCCTCTTCTCGCACATGCCGATTCTGTCCGCCACGCCGCTGGCGGTGGCGGGGCCATCGGCGCCGGGGACCACTGGCATCCAGGTGCCGGGCAAGTTCATGCACGTTGACGGCGACCGCTTTCAAAACTTGTTTGCCCGGCGTCGCAATATCAAGGCCTGCGCCTCCGGCCACATGCACCTCATCGAGCAACTCGACTATCAGGGTGTGCGGTACCTCTGCAACGGCGCGGTATCGGCCGGGTGGTGGAAGGGCCGAAACCGCGACACCGATTTCGGCTATGCGGTCGTCGATCTGTTTGATGACGGCACTGTCGAACGTCGCTACGTGCCCTACGGTTGGGCGGCGGCAACGTGAGCGGGACCAACAGCGGGGCTCCGGCGGTGGTCGTCGAGGCACGCCCGACCATCAGGCTGAAGTTCGTCGGCTTTTGGGACGGCTTCGACACACACGACAACTTCTTCACGCGGCTGCTGGGCCGACGGTACCACCTCGAACTCTGCGACGATCCGGACTTCGTTATCTTCTCGTATGTCGGCGAGCGGCGACGGGACTATCGCCGCTGGAACTGCCTGCGGATCTTCTACACAGGTGAGAACATCCCGCCCGACTGGAGCGCGTGCGACTGGGCGTTTTCGTTCGAACACACGGCCCATCCCCGCCATTTTCGCATGCCCCATTGGCCGTTCTATGTCGATCCGATGGCGCTCGTGAAGCCGCCCGACCATAATCCAGCCGCTGTTCTGGCCGGCAAGCAACGCTTCTGCGCGTTCGTTGTCTCCAATCCGCTGTGTCGGACTCGAAACGACTTTTTCAGAAGACTCTCCCGCTACAAGCCCGTTGACTCCGGTGGCAAGGTGCTCAACACGCTCGGGCACCGGGTGGGGGACAAGCAGGCCTTCTTGCGCGACTACAAGTTCACGATCGCCTTTGAGAACGAGTCGCACCCGGGCTACACCACGGAAAAGATCGTCGAACCGATGCTGGCCAACTCGATTCCGATCTACTGGGGCGACCCCCTCGTGGGCCGAGACTTCGACACACGGAGTTTTCTCTCGGCGCACGATTCCCCCTCGCTCGACGACCTCGTTGAACGGGTGATCGAAGTGGACCGCAACCCCGCCCTCCATCTCGAGCTGCTCAGCCGTCCGTGGTTTCGCGACAACCGGGTGCCGGCCTGTGCCGACAGCAGGCAGATCCTCGACCAGTTCACGCGTATCTTCTCCACGCCCGTCGCACCAGTCGCCCGCAGTCGCAGCGTCAACCACCTGCTGGGCATCGACCGCCTGCCCGCGGAGGTGGCGAGCCTCCAACGGCGGATCCGCCGGAAATACTGGAAAATCACCCGCAACGCCTGAACATGTGGGCGATTGCCTGCTTGGCCGGCATGACGCATACTCCCTCACCCGAGGAGGATCAACCCATGACAGCTTCCGGTTATGTCACCGACGTCGCGTATGTTCCAGGCTTCTACCCGCAGATGTCGCCTGTCGCGATGCGGTATGTCGCCGCGCTCAACGGCGTCGTGCCGCCCAGCACCGTAGACGGCTTCCGCTTTCTCGAACTCGGCTGTGGCCTCGGCCGCTGCTTTACCACGCTCGCCGCCGCCCACCCCCGCGGTGAGTTCGTGGGCGTGGATCTGAATCCCGACCACACCGCGGCCGCTGCCCGCGACATCGCCGCGGGTAAACTCGCAAACGCGCGGGTCATCACAGCCGATTTCGGCCATCTGCCGACCGATCTGGGCTCGTTTGATTTTCTGGCGTTGCATGGTGTCTATAGCTGGGTGGCACCGAGCGTGCGCGAGGAGCTTCTGGCGATCGCCCGCGAACGGCTCGCTCCCGGCGGTTTGCTGCTGGTGAGCTACAACGCCATGCCTGGCTGGGCGCATCTGCAGCCAATCCGCGGCATCCTGCGGCAGTATGCCGCGTTGCGACAGGGCGACAGCGAGCAGCGGGTCAGGGACGCGGTGGCCTATCTCGTCTTCATGCGGGAGAAGCAGGCAAGATACTTCGAGGACAATCCCCGCGCCGCCGCCTACGTTGATGCCCTGCTGCAACAGGATCCCCGGTACCTCGTTCACGAATATATGAACGAGCACTGGACCAGCTTCTACTTTGCCGAGGTGGCAGGGGCATTTGGGCAGGAAGGACTCTCCTTCGTCGGCAGCCTGCCGGTGTTCACCAATTTCTGGGACCTCTGCGTGCGGCCGGAGTTTCAGGAACTATTTCGGACAACGACGAACCGGCTCGTTACCGAGGCCCACAAGGATTTCTGTGCTAACACGGCATTCCGCTGGGACATCTACGCGAAGTCGCCGCGACTGATGCGCGACTTGGGCGCGAGATTGCAGGAGGTGGACGATCTCCACTACCGCGTCGCGAGGCCAGACATTGCGCTGCCCTACCAGGCGAATCTGGGCGTCGTCACCTCGACCGTGCAGGGACCGCTCTACCAGTCGCTGCTGGGGATTCTGGGGAGCCGGAGCCTGCGACTCTCCGAGATCGTGGCGGCCGAGGAACTGCGTGGCACGCCGCCGGCCGACATCGTCCGGGCCGTCGATGCGGGCGTGGCCATGGGCATGTTTGACATCACCGCCGGAGCGATCGGGGAGGCCCCTGCGGCTCCGGCAGATGCGATCTCGATTACAAGCCCGTTCAACCGCGCCCTGCTCGAGACCGATTCGTTGGGCGGCCGGTCGCTGGCGCTGGCCAGCACGCTCACCGGCACCGGTCACTCGGTCGGCGATCTCGATGCGGCGATCCTCCACGAACTCTCCGCACGCGGCCGCGATGGGCTGGCCTCACGGGTGGCGAAGCGGCTGGAAGCGAGCGGCCGCACGCTCCAGCAGAACGGCCAGCCCGTCAACGACGCTACCAAGCGGAGCCAACTCGTCGAGGAGGCATGTCAGGCATTTATCCGCATGAGCCTGCCCGAACTGGTTCGCCTGGGCATCGTGACGGCGTAATGCCTCACCGCTGGATGGGCACCAACGGCGGATTGGCGACGTTCGGTGCCGGTGCAGGCACCGCCGGCTGTGGCTGCAATGGCTGAATCGGCAGCGGCGGCTGCAGCGGCTGAATCGGCTGCTGTTGCACAGGAAATCCCCCTGGAAATCCAGATGGCTGGGGGGTGAATGCGGGCTGCGCCGGAGGGATTGCCATCGGGAATCCCGACGCCGTCACGGCGGGCGGGGCCGCTGCGACCATCTGACGCGAACGGATATTGAGATCGTTGATGAGTTGTTGGACTTCCTGATGGACGGCAATGCCGCGGTTTTGGAAGACATCGGCCGGTGTGACACCGAAACGCCCGTAGAGCACCGAGTTGGCGTTGTTGTCCACGGAAAGATCGGCACCGCCGAGCGACACGCCCATGAACAGCCCGCGGCTGCGGGCATACGAATAGATTTCAGCGCCGAGCTTGGCGTCGGTTCCCGCATTGGCCTGCACGCCGACCGGGCCAGCCGCCACAGACGCATCGGCACCGAGCGTGACCTTCTGTCCCTGCAGCACGCCGTTGAGACTTCGCGGCGTGGCAAACACAAGCAGGATGTCGGCCGACTGCACGCCCACCTGGAATCCGACACTGCCGCCCCCCATCGTCACCATCACCGGCGGGCTCCACGTACGATCGGGGTTGCGGACGTGGAGTACACCCTTCCCATAGTTGACACCGAGGATGAAGCCCCCCTTGATCATATTGGGGAAGATCGCCACGCCCTCAGCCTTCTGCAGCATCGCTGCCGGGAGCGACTCGCCTGGATTGACGAAGAATTGGTCGAGCGACTGGCGGGCGCTTACGACGGTCTGCACCTCCTGCTCGCCGGCGATGGCCTGGGCCGCGGCTGGCCGCACACCACAGCACACCACCACACAGCAGACCACGAAACCCCAGGCAACGAAACCGAAGGCAAATCGGGCAGACATCGATCGCATGACGCATCCCTTCGCGGCGAGGAACCAACAGGGCTGACAGACTATCCCGCCAGTGGCCTTCCGGTCGACGTCAGTTCCGGGAGCCGAATTCGCGATCCACGCGATCCCATAGCTGGCGCTCCGGGCTTTTATGGGGGCATACAAGCCCCCGGCGCGAGCCGGGGGATGTGGCTTGGGTTCCGCGAAATGGCGATGGACTGCCTCGCCGGAGCGGCTCACGCCAGCCGGGCGTGGGCCTCGAGGATCAACTCCTCCGTCTCCCCCCAGCCGATGCACCCGTCGGTGACCGACACGCCATACTGCAACTGGGAGCGGTCGCTCTTCACCGGTTGGCTGCCGGGATGGATGTTGCTCTCAAGCATCATTCCCACGATCGACCGGTCGCCTGCCACGCGTTGCGAGAGCACGTCGCGCCAGACGATCGACTGCCGGCGATGATCCTTGCCGGAGTTGGCATGGCTGCAGTCAACGATCACGCAGGCGGGCAGACCTGCCGCCTCCAGTTTCGCGCGGGCCTCGTGGAGAACCTCGGGGGAATAGTTCGAGCCGCTGCGGCCACCGCGGAGCATCAGCACACCCCAGGGGTTGCCGGTGGTCGTGACAACACAGGTGCCACCGTCGTTGTCGATGCCGAGGAAGCTGTGGGAGGCGCGTGACGACTGCATCGCATCGACGGCGGCCTGGAGCGAGCCGTCGGTGGAATTCTTGAATCCCACCGGCATCGACAGCCCACTGGCCATCTGCCGATGCGTGGGCGATTCGGTCGTGCGGGCGCCGATGGCGCCGAGCACGATCGTGTCGGCGATGTATTGCGGCGTGATCGGCTCGAGGAACTCGGTCGCCGTAGGCAGCCCCATTCTGGCGATCTCGATGAGCAGCCCGCGGGCCAGCCGCAGGCCGGTGGCCACGTCGAAGGTATCGTCGAGGTGTGGATCGTTGATCAGCCCCTTCCAGCCGACCGTCGTCCGCGGCTTCTCGAAATAGACCCGCATCACGACGAGCAGGCGGTCGTTCACCCGCTCTGCCAGTTTCAGCAGCCGCGCGGCGTAGTCGCGGGCTGCGTCAAGGTCGTGGATCGAACACGGGCCGACGATGGCCATCAGACGGGAATCCTCTCCGGCAAGGACCCGTTCGATCGCCTGCCTGCCCTCTACGACCGTTCGGGTGGCAGCCTCATCGAGCGGCAGAAGTGCCGCCAGCCGGGCCGGAGGCACCAGAGGCTCCAGGCTGCGAATACGGAGGTTTGACGTGGACGGCACGGCGGCAATCGGACCAGCGATGGCGGGATAATTCATTGGTCTACTCTACACCACGTCTTCCAGCACGTCCCGGCCGCGGAATTCAGGCAAGACTTACGGGCTGCCGGAAGGACGGCAGCCCGATTCCTCACCCCGCCCCTGTTCTGACTGCCCTTGTGGGCACACCAGCATGCGACGTCGCCGCCGCCCTCTGGGCGGATCTCCGAAGCTGCACCATCGGGTCTACTGCATCGAACTGCATCCGGAAGTCAGGCGGCAGGTCCGCTTCCGCCGGCAGAATCCGCATGCCCGGCATGACGCCACATGCCTCTATGTCGGCTCGACGGGCCTCGATCCCGAGGCCCGTTTCGAGAATCATCTCCGTGGCCACAAGGGCTGCCCGCTGGTGCGAACCTACGGCATCCGCCTGCGGCCCGACCTCTTTGCTGATTTTCCTGCCATGACGTGGGAAGACGCGGTCGCCACGGAAGCGGCCTATGCGCAGGAACTCCGCGAACTTCTCTACGCCGTCTACCAGCACTGACCGGCAGCCGACAGTCCCCCGCGACTCCAGCGACCGCGGCTTTCCCCACGCGCACGCCGGGCATTTGACCGACCGCGGCGAGGCTGGTTCAATCCGGTCGCGGGCTCGCGATAGCGCGGCCGCCAGGAGGCCTTGAGAACCGGCGGACGGGAAGGAACTCGGAGCAGTGACCAGGCATATTTTCGTGACCGGAGGCGTCGTCAGCTCGCTCGGCAAGGGGCTCACGAGCGCCTCGATAGGCATGCTGCTCGAGGCCCGCGGCCTGCGGGTCAAGATGCAGAAACTCGACCCCTACATCAACGTCGATCCCGGCACGATGAGCCCCTACCAGCACGGGGAGGTCTACGTGCTCGACGACGGCAGCGAGACCGACCTCGATCTCGGCCACTACGAGCGATTCACCTCCACGCCCCTCACCCGCCGGAGCAACTACACGACCGGCCAGATCTACCTGTCGGTGATCAACAAGGAGCGTCGTGGCGAATTTCTCGGGAAGACCGTTCAGGTGATCCCGCACGTCACCAACGAGATCAAGGAGATGATCACGAACCTCGGCGACGCCGAGACCGACGTGGTGATCACCGAGATCGGTGGCACGGTTGGCGACATCGAGAGCCTGCCGTTCCTGGAGGCCATCCGCCAGCTTCCGCTGGAAGTGGGCCGCGAAAACTGCATGTTCATCCACCTCACGCTCGTGCCCTATCTGAAGGCCGCGGGCGAACTCAAGACCAAGCCGACGCAACACTCCGTCGGCCTGCTGCGGCAGATCGGCATCCAGCCCGATGTGCTCGTCTGCCGCACCGAGCGTTCCCTCGACGTGTCTGATCGCGAAAAAATCGCGCTCTTTTGCAACGTGCCGCTCGAAGCGGTGATCGAGGAACGCGACAAGGACTTTTCAATCTACGAGGTTCCGCTCTCGCTCCAATCCAACCGAATCGACGAGATCGTCCTGCGGAGGTTCGGGATGCAGGCCAGGCCCGCCGATCTGGAGCAGTGGCACGATCTGCTGCACCGCCTCCGCAACCCCGAGCACGAGATCTCGATCGCCCTTGTCGGCAAGTACGCAGAGCATCGGGACGCCTACAAGAGCATCTACGAGGCGCTCGACCACGGCGGCATCGCGCATCGGACGCAGGTTCGAGTGCAGCCGATCAAGAGCGAGGACATCGAACGGGAGGGGGCCGAGCGGCTGCTGGCCGGCTTCGATGGACTCATCGTGCCCGGAGGCTTCGGTGAACGAGGTGTTGAGGGCAAGGTGGAGGCGATCGGCTTCGCGCGGGAGCGTCGGATGCCCTTCCTCGGTATCTGCCTGGGGATGCAGTGCGCCGTGATCGACGTCGCCAGAAACTCCGCCGGCCTCACGGGAGCCCACTCCACGGAATTTGCCCGCGACACCCCCTACCCCGTGATCTGCCTGATGGAGGAGCAGCGGGGCGTGCTCGAGAAGGGGGGCACGATGCGGCTCGGGGCCCAGCCAGCCGTGCTCACCGAGGGCACGAAGTCTGCCGCGGCGTACGGCCGGCGGACCATTTCCGAGCGGCATCGCCATCGCTACGAGTTCAATCCGAAATACCGCGAGCGACTCGAGCAGGCCGGGCTCGTGATCGCGGGCACGAGCCCCGACGGCTCGCTCGCGGAAATCGTGGAACTAGCCGACCACCCCTGGTTTGTAGCCGTGCAATTCCATCCCGAATTCAAGAGCAAACCCACGGCGGCACATCCGCTCTTTGCGGGGTTCGTGGCTGCCGCCGTGGAGCGGCACGCCGGCAGCGCGTGGGTGGCAGAGGCCTGAGGAACACCATCATGAACCAAGCTTATGACGACGAGCCGTCCGACGACATTCTCTCCGCCGGCGATGCTGGCGATTCCGCTGGCGGAGGGCAGCCGCCGCCGGCGACATTCGAATTTCTTGCGCATACCCTCTTCACGCAGGCGTTGATGGCCTTGGGCAGGATTCCCAACCCGATCACCCAGAAAGCACACCGCAACCTGCCGACGGCACGGCACTTCATCGACACGCTCGCGATGCTCGAGCAGAAGACCGCCGGCAACCTCTCGGAAGACGAGCGACGGGTGCTGGAGGAGATCCAGCACCAGTTGAGGATGATGTACATGAGTGAGCAGCCATCATGACGGCCACACTGCTCGACGGCCGGGCACTCGCTACACGAATCGAAACCTCGTTGCAGGGCGAGGTTGACACGTTCGCAACGGTGTTCCATCGCCGGCCGCGACTGGTGGTGGTGCTCGTCGGTGATCTGGCAGCCAGCGGCTCCTACGTGAAAAGCAAGGCGGCGGCGGCCGGTCGCGTGGGGATCGATTCGGAGGTGGTGCGTGTGCCGGCCTCCGCAACCACCGAAGAGCTGGTGGCGCTCGTGGCCGCGATCGCCCGCGACGAACATGGCCCAGCCGACGGCATCCTCGTGCAGTTGCCACTTCCGGAGCATGTGGACACGGTCGCGGTGCTCGACGCCGTGCCGCCCGACCGCGACGTTGACGGCTTTCATCCCGAGAATGCCGGTCTGCTGTCACAGGGTCGGCCCCGTTTCGTGCCGTGCACCGCCGCGGGCGTACAGCGGATGCTGATCGACGCCGGTATCGAAACCGCTGGACGCCATGCCGTGATCGTCGGCCGCAGTGACATCGTCGGCAAGCCGCTGGCACTGCTCCTGGCTTCACGGGGGCCGGGCGGTGACGCCACGGTCACGATCTGCCACAGCCGCTCTTCTGATCTGGCTGCCATCACACGGCAGGCAGACATTCTGGTGGCCGCCGTTGGCAGGCCCCGACTCGTCACCGCCGACATGGTGAAGCCGGGGGCCGCGGTGATCGATGTGGGCATCAACCGGATCGCCGGGCCGGACGGCAGCGGAAAACTCGTCGGCGACGTCGATTTTGACGCCGTTCGCGCGGTGGCCGGCTCGATCTCGCCGGTCCCGGGAGGGGTAGGACCGCTGACGGTGGCCATGCTCCTCGCCAACACCCTGCTCGCCGCCGAGCTGCGGGCCGGCCGCGGCTGAACCGGCGGCTGATGCGCTGGGAGCCTCATTTGGGGGCCCATTTTGCCCCGATAACTTCACCTTGTTCGACCGGCTCGCGATCTCTATCTTCCCTGCCCGCACGGGATCGCGCACCGGGGCAAAGCCCCCAGATTGCCCGCTCCTGTGCATCCTCCCCGCGCTGTCCTCGTACGGCACGTGGTGGGGTCGCAGACGCGGTCGTTCCGATGCTTGAGGAACCTTTCCTCCCAGGCATGCCGAAAGCTCCGGTCCATGAATCACTTTCTTCGAGCGCTTCGCGACGCGGTCAAAAGCTGGCCGTTCCTGCTCGCGGCCTTCTTCTGCTCAGCCTGCGTCGCAGGGCTGTGGGGCGCCAACATCGCCGCCCTCTTTCCGGTCATCGAAGTAACGCTCAACGGCGAGTCGCTCCAATCGTGGAACGGGCGGCGGTTGGTCGATGCACAGAACCGCATCGACGCCGGCGACCAAGAAGCGTCCGACCTGAAGGCGTCGCTGGCCGCGAACACCATCGCCGATGCCGCGGCCACGAAGGCGCGGAGCCGCATCGACACACTGGCCCTGAACCGTCGCGGCGACGAGGCGGTCGTCTATTCGGCCAGAAACCTGGCCCCGTGGCTCGACCGATTCCTGCCGAAGGATCCGTTCCAGACGGTGCTGATGGTGGTGACACTGATCGTCTTCAGCACGTTTTTGAAGCACGTCTTCATGCTGGCCGGCACGATGATGGTGGGATGGGTGGCGATGAACATCAGCCGCGATCTCCGCTTGCGGGTGTTCGACAAGGCGATTGAACTCGACAGGGCCCAGTTCATGCGGCACGGTTCGGCCGGCTTCATGTCACAGTTGACCCACACCACCGACATGCTGGCTGGAGGCATTACAGCCGTCTACGGCGGCGCCGTCACGGAACCGCTCAAGATCATCGCCTGCCTCGCCGGAGCCTTCTGCATCTCCTGGCAGCTCACGCTTGCGTGCCTGACGCTGGCACCGGTTGTCGGCTTCCTGATGGTCTGGCTGAACCGCCGCATCCGCAGCGTGTCGAAGCACATCCTCTCGAGGTCCAAGGGCTTCCACCACGTGCTGCTCGAGACGCTCAACAACGTGCTCACCGTGCAGGCCTACACGATGGAAGACTTCGAGCGGCAGCGTTTTCGCAATTGCACGGGCGACATGCTCCGCACCGGCATGTGGCACACCTTCTATTTCGCCCTGGCGAATCCGATCACGGAGATCCTCGGCATCGGCATGGTGGCCACGTCGATCGCCGTCGGTGCCTGGCTCGTGATCAACCAGCAGACCCAGATCTTTGGCATCACCATGACCGACCGGCCGATGACCGTGCCGGGGATCATGGTCTTCTTCGGGATGCTCATCGGCGCCAGCGACCCTGTTCGGAAGCTCTCCGGCGTGCTCACCGGCCTCAACATGGGCGTCGTCGGCGCGCAGGCGCTCTACCCGCTGCTTGACACTCCCTCCAAGCTTCGCGAAGCCGCGGCGCCGAAGACCCTCCCTTCGCCCCACCGCGAGATCAGCCTGCGGAACGTGTCGTTCAGCTACGACGGCATCGATACGGTCGTCCGGAACGTGAACCTGTCGATCCGGTTTGGCGAGCGGGTGGCGATCGTCGGCCCGAACGGCGGCGGCAAGAGCACGCTCATCAACCTCATCTGCCGGTTCTACGACCCCACGGGAGGCGATGTTCTGCTCGACGGCGTGCCGCTCACCGAACTGGCGCTGCACGATGTCCGACGCCGCATCTCGCTGGTCACGCAGCAGACCGAACTGTTCAACGAATCGATCCTCTACAACATCCGCTACGGCCGCTGGGATGCGACCGAAGAGGAGATCATCTCGGCCGCAAAGCAGGCGCATGCCCACGAATTCATCGCCGATTTCCCTGACGGCTACCACACGATGGTCGGCCCCAACGGCTTTCGGCTCTCGGGCGGCCAGCGGCAGCGGATCGCGTTGGCCCGGGCAATCCTGCGGAACGCCGAGATTCTGGTCCTCGACGAGGCAACGAGCCAGGTGGACGTGGAGAGCGAACGGTTGATCCACGAATCGCTGGCTCGCTACGTGGAAAACCGCACCGTGATCATGATCACCCATCGCGCCAGCACGCTGGCTCTGGCAGATGCGATCGTGCACGTCGAGCATGGCACCGCCACGAAGAAGCCAGCTGCGCAGCATCGGGCAGCTTGATAGACTGCGGCCATGAGTTCTTCCATCTCATGCATCTGCGGCTATCGCGGACCGAGCGTGTCGGAGGCGGGCAGCGACGTCTGCCCCATCTGCCGAACGCCAGCCGCGGCTCGCGACGAGTCGTTGCATATTCCCTGCCCCCGCGGTCACGTGCTGAAGGTGACCCAGGCGATGCTTGGCCAGCGGGTTGTGTGCCCGAAGTGCAATGACTTCTTCGTGCTGGCCGCCGACGCCAGCGTCGAACGCAGGCGGGAGATGGACCGCCTGATGCACGAAGATGACACGCGTCGAGCACGGCAGTGGCTGGCCCGCGCCCTCTGGGCGGCTGTCCTCGTGGTGGTGTCGCTGGTGTCGCTGATCGTGGTCAGCGCCCTGCCGAAGTAGACCCGTAGAAGTTCACCGCCGGGGGCGGCACTACCGGAGCCGGGCATTCCAGCCGGCCGCGTCCCGTGGCTGGTAGTGGGCCAGTTCGAAGCTGTCGCGAACCACCGACCGCACCGCGCGGAGATCGACCGCCCCATCGCAGGCGACGAGCTGTACGAGCAGGTTGCCGATGGCGGTCGCCTCGACGGGCCCGGCCACGACCGGGCGGTCCGCCGCGTCGGCGATCATCTGGCAGAGCAGCGCGTTCTTCACACCGCCGCCCACGACATGAATCCGCTCCACGCGGCGGCCGAGCAGTTCATCGAGTTCCTCGAGTGTCTTGCGAACGGCGGCGGCGACACTCTCAAGGGCCGTGCGGATAACGGCACCGGTCGTCTCGGGGACAGGCTCCCCCCCGCTGCGGGCGAGACTGCGGATCGCCTCCGGCATGTCGGCCGGCGCCACGAGCGACGGGTGATTGGGATCGACGAGCGTGGCCAGCGGCGCGGCCTCGGCCGCCAACGCAGTGAGCTGTTCCCAGCTCCACTCCTGGCCCGCCCGCTGCCAGCTCGCCCGGCATTGCTGCACGAGCCAGAGGCCACAGACATTCTTGAGCAGGCGAGTCGTACCGCCCACGCCGCCCTCGTTGGTGAAGTTATGGGCACGGCACTTCGGCGTGACGAGCGGCTGATCGAGCTCGGCGCCCACCAGCGCCCACGTGCCGAGACTCACGTAGCACCAATCGGGTCGGCTGCAGGGGGGCTCGAGGGCTGGCACGGCCGCCACGGCACTGGCGGTATCGTGGGTGCCGGGCACGACAACCCGAACGCCCGACAGGCCCGTCTCCGCGGCCACCTCAGGGCGTAGCGGCCCGAGGTCGGCGCCGGGCTCCACGAGCGGTCCGAAGAGATGCCGCGGAAGTTCGAACCGATCAAGCATGTCGAAGGCCCAGTCGCGGCGGCGTGGGTCGAAGCACTGCGTCGTCGTGGCGTTCGTCCGCTCGTTGGATCGCTCCCCCGACAGCAGCCAGTGAAAGAGATCGGGGATCATCAGTAGCCGGTCCGCGGCCGCCAGCACGGTCGGGTGCTGCCGTTTCAGGGCAAGCAGCTGATAGAGCGAGTTCAGCTCCATGAACTGCAGGCCGGTGGCCGCGAAGATCTCGTCGCGGGGCACGATCGCCTCGGCGGCAGCGAGCATTCCCTGCGTACGGGCGTCGCGGTAGCAGACGGGATTGGCCAGCAACGCGCCGTCGGCCGTCAGGAAGGAGAAGTCAACGCCCCAGGTATCGACGCCGACGCTCCGCACCGTGCGCCCATGGCGGACTGCGGCGGCCCGCAGGCCGGTGACCACCTCCTTCCACAACCGCACCAGATCCCAGACAAGTTCGCCCCCCATCGCGACCGGTCCGTTCTCGAAGCGGTGGATCTCTTCCAGTTCCAACAGCCTGCCGTCAAAAGCTCCCGACACGACCCGCCCGCCGGAGGCGCCCAGATCGACCGCCAATGCCACAGATCTCGCCATGCGTGAAGACTCCTGCCGAACGTGTCGTGTCGCGAGCGGGATGTGGAAAGACGACCACAGCCTGCTCCAGCGGCACATTGTTCCTTTTTCCGATCTGGTGTCGAAGGGGCCGCAAAAAGAGTGCCACGGACTCCGCGAGGGGGACTGCCGACGGCAGACCTGGGAAAAACGGCGAACTTTCCGGTTGCATTGACTCTTCGTAGGCCGCAAGCGGGCGGAGGGTCGATAAATCCCGGGAGAGAGCCTATTGTTAACCTGCTTGGGCAACTTATGTAGGATTCAGGTAGGGCAGAATTTCGGCCCCACGCAGCCCTCCGGGCATCGGGCAGTCGCCATGGGATTAAACGTCATCGAAACGGGCTCCGCAGGCGTCTCGCCAGAGGTGCTCGAGGATCTGTCCCAGGCCAGTCGTTTCCTGGAAGGACTCGAGCCCCCAGACATCATCCGCTGGGCCGTCGAGCGGTATGGTCAGCGTCTGACGATGGCCACCGCCTTTGGCCCGGAAGGCTGCCTGATCATTCATTGGCTCGCGACCATCGCGCCGAAGACCTTCGTCTTCAACCTCGACACGGGCTACCAGTTCAAGGAAACGCTCGAACTTCGTGACCGCATCGCCCGTCGGTATGGCATCGACGTCTCGCTGGAGCGGCCGGAGACAACGGTCGAGGAATACGAACGGGCGAATGGCGGTCCACTCCATCAATCCGACCCCAACCGCTGCTGCGCTGACCGCAAGATCACCGTCATCCGCCGTGTGCTCACAAGATTCGATGCCTGGATGAGTGGCATCCGCCGCGACCAGAGTCAGGATCGGGCAGCCGCGGCGATCGTGGGGTGGGACCACAAGTTCAACGTGGTGAAGATTTCGCCGCTGGCCAACTGGACGAAGGCCAAGGTCTGGGACGCGATCGTGCGTGAGGACGTTCCCTACAACCCGCTGCACGACCAGGGCTACATCTCCATCGGCTGCTGGCCCTGCACCAGGGCCGTCTCTTTCGGCGACGATGAGCGAGCCGGTCGCTGGAGCGGCACGGCCAAGACGGAGTGCGGCCTCCATTCCCGCGATCACTGACCGTCCGCGGTGTTTCACCTCAGAACCCCGACGCAGCGCGTTACGCAGAGCCCAAGCACAGAGGGCCGAAAAGAGTCAGGATGAGACTTTCCGCGAAGACAGAATATGCCGCGATCGCCGTGCTCGAACTCGCGCGGCAGTGGACCTCCGGCGAGCCGGTACGCATCCGCTCGATCTGCGAGGCGCATGGCGTACCCGCCCGGTTTCTGGTGCAGATCCTGCTGCAATTGAAAGGGGCGGGGGTCGTCATCAGCACCCGCGGCGCCTCCGGCGGATACCAGTTGGCCCGTCCGCCGGCGGAGATCACGCTGGAGGATGTGTTTCGCGTGATCGAAGGCCCTGATGAACTGTTGACGGCAGTCACCGCCGACCTCGCCGGGCGGTCACGAACGGTGCACGTGCTCCTCGATGCCTGGCGACAGGTGGCTCGGGCCGAAACGGAGACGTTGCGGGGCGTCACGTTCGCCGACCTCGTGGAACGCTCCCGCGCCGTGAACGAGCCGATGTATTACATATAGTGGCACGAACCCCCTTAGATGAAGCGACGCGGATTCCTCTCGCTAGCGCTTCGGGCTTGGATGGGAAACATGAGCGCATCCGAGCCTGCAGCGCAAGCAAGGGAATGCGGGTGAAAAACCCATATCGCTCGGAGAACCGAGTTCGGCCCGTCACCGGCGACGGCTCCGCTACCGCCGGCTAGCCGATGAGCGTGGTCAACATGTCGCTTATCTCGGCCGTCTGCAACGGCACCGTGACGGTTTTGCGACGGTCGTCCACCTTGGCGAGCCCCACCAATTCAGGCTGTGAGGGATCGAGGAGCAAAACCGCCGGAATGTTTCTGAGGAACGGATCCTCGGCCATCGTGTTGAACGCATCCACGCCCGTTTCGCCGAACGACGTACCGCTGATCACGAGGCAGTCGGCTGCCGGCGGCGACGCGGAACAGCGTTCCAAGGCCCGCTGCAGATTCTCCGTCAGCAGCACCTTGTAACCGAGCGTTTTGAAGAAACCACGCAGCTCCGTCTGCTCCGTCGGCGACGCCTCCGCCAGCATCAGCGTGCCCTTCAACGCCGCCTGTGCGGCCACGGCCTTGACGGCCTTCTTTTTCAAGGCGGCGCCGCTGGCACTGGCGGCTACCGATGCCTCGCCTGCGGTCGCATATTTGGCCACCAACGGCTCCAGGGCCCGCCGCACCTCCATCGCCGTCTGCCAGCGTTCGTCCGGATTGAGGTACATCATCCGCATGACAAGATCGACGACGTCGCGCGGCAGTTCCGGCGCCCGCCAGGCGAGCGGCTCGACCCCGGTGAATCGACGCGGATCGGTGCGGACGGCACGATCTCGCGATTCCGTCAGTGCCGACACGCCGCAGAGCGCCAGGTAGGCGACCGTGCCGAGAAAATAAATGTCGCTGCGAACACTGTCGTCCTTGACCTTTCCGATGCTCTCCAGCGCCGCATAGTCAACGGTCCGCGGCTGTCCCGTGCGACGCAGCGCCTTGCTCGCAGTCGTGTCGCCACCGGCGAGACCGAAGTCCACGAGCTTCGCCTGCCCGCTGAAAGAGATGAGCACGTTGGAAGCCTTGATGTCGCGGTGAGTCACACCGAGGCGATGGGCGTACTCCAGACCCTCCACGAGTTGCATGATGATGACCAGTGCCCGCGATAGGTCGATGGCCCCGCGGACTCGTACCAACTCCCGCAGCGTCTGTCCCTCGACGAACTCCATCGTGATGTAGCTGGAGTTGTATTCCCGCCCGACGTCCTCGATGGCGACGATGTTGGGATGCCGGAGCAACCGGCCCATTTCCCCTTCACGCTGGAACGACTGGCATTTCTCGGGATCGGAACTGTAGCGGCTGCGCAGCACCTTCACGGCGAGAATGCGTCCGGTATCGGCGTGGATGGCGCGATAGACGCGAGAGAAGGATCCAGCCCCCACCTGATAGAGGATCTTGGCCCTGCCGTAGAAGAAACCATCCACCTCACCACGCAGAAGCCGATCGACCTGATAGCCGGTCAGTCGTTCGTGGCGGACGAGCGCGGCGCCGAAATCCTGCAACGACACGTTGTGGCCGCCGAGTTCGCTCCAGACGGCATCCAGGTGCGCCGCCGGCACGAGATCCAACTGCTCCAAACGGTGGGCCAGTTCGTCAGCCGTTGACGGCTTCATGGTGGGCAGAAACCAAGCGGGGTCAGGCGAAATATGGAAGGCGGGGCCTGCCAGGCAGGGCAGGCAGGGAGGGCAGGCGGGGAGATCTTCCGTTGCCGGGCCCCGCGGGGCCCGGCAACGGAAGAATCTACGGTCATCCTAACCGAATGTTCATGAACGTGTCGCCGATTCCGCCCAGAGGATCGCGAAAATCGGCAGACTTTTCCCCGCTGGTGCGGAACCTTCGGCAGAGACGGCACAACCGGCCTGTCTCACGGCGAAGGGCGCATGGCACCGACGACTTTGTCCACGGACTGCTGGCATCGCTCTGGAGCCTGCGACGATCGGGGTGCTACAAACCGCGGTTTGTGGCCGCCGCAGCCTTTCGGCCCGGCCGCCGTGGAGATTCCATGCCCGTTCCACCTGTGCCGTCGCCGCTGCCCGCCCGTCACCTGTTGCTGGTGGTCGGCTGGTGCATGCTGGCTGTGGGGACGGTCCGGGCCCGAGCCGATGACGTGGAGGAAGGATTCGAAGGCCGACAGCCCCTCTGGTCGCTTGCCGAAGCCGACTGCGGGCCGCGTGTGACCGGCCACGCCCTCACGGGCGATGCGGCCCACCGTGGCAATTTTGGCGAGCGGATCGTGCTGGACGCCGCTGCGGGCTCGACCCTGCGGCTGCAGTTCCCGATCGGCCCGGCGAGCGTCATCGACGAGTTCCGCGCCTCGGTCTGGGTGAGGGGCAATCGTCCGGCCGTCCGGCTTGGCGTGAGGATCGCGTTGCCGAACGTTTCGTCGCGGCAGACGGGGCGATCGATCGACGCCGTGGTGCAGGGCACCGTCTCCCGCCACTCGGACCGCTGGGAGTTGCTGGAAGCTGGCGACATCGTGACCGGTTTGGAACGACAGCTCGCCGCGCTTCGCGCCCAGCACGGTCCAACGGCGAGCCTGACGGGCGCCGTGGTCACCCATCTCGTGCTCGAACTCTACTCCGCCCCAGGTCATTACGACCTGTGGATCGACGACCTGCGGGTGCAGGGTGTCATTCCAGCCGCTGCTCCGCAGGCCCAGCCAGCCACAGCGGGTCAGAGCGATGATGCGTTCGCCGTGCGGCAGGCCGCGTTCACCGAGGCGGCGGCACCCACGCAGGCCGTGCCGCCCACACAGGCCGCGGCACAGCAGACCGCCGCGCTCACGCGGGGCGTGCTGGAGGTGGGCGGGCTGCCCTTCTTTCCCCGCAGCCTCGATCACCATGGCGAACCGCTCGAAGCGATCGCGCGACTCGGCTTCAATTGCGTGCGGCTCTCCGCTCCCGCGACCGCTGACCTACTCGCCGAGGCGCAGCGGGCCGGCGTCTGGCTGATCTCTCCTCCACCCGACCTGCCCGACATCGACATCCGCGATGCAGACTCGCTCCCCACGTTCTCCGCCCGTTGGGACAGGGTGCTCTTCTGGGACATGGGCAGCGGACTGGCGGAACAGGATGTCGAGAATCTCGCCGAGCGAGTGCGGCGGGTGCGGACCTGCGACTCCCGCGGCAGCCGGCCGCTGATCGCTGCCGCCGACTCCGGCCTGCGGGCCATCTCGCGTCACGTAGACATGCTCGTGGCCCGGCGGACGGTTCTGGGCACCAGCCTCGAGCTCCTCGATTATCTCGCCTGGCTCCGGGAGCGGCCCCGGCTCACCCGGCCCGGCACGCCGATTCTGGCCTCACTCTCAACCGAGATCGATCCGCGAACGTCACGGCAAGCCGCGGCACTGTCCGGCATCGGTGGGCAGGGATTGTCGGTCGATCCGGAGAGCCTCTGCCTGGCATCGTTGGCGGCGGTATCGGCGGGCACGCGAGGGATCCTGTTTTCCTCCACCCGCCGCATCGACGGTGACGACCACGAGTCGCGGGCCCGGGCGGCAGCCTCCCTCTCCATGAACCTCCAGTTACAACTGCTCGAACCCTGGGCCGCGGCAGGACGGTTTGCGGCGGCGGCGCAGTCGAGCGATCCCGAGGTGCAGGCTGTCGTGCTCGAGGCGGCTCGGGCACGGATGGTGGTCGCCTGGCGGTGCGTGCAGGGATCGCAGATCGTGGCCCGTCATTATCACGGCGACATTCCCCGCAATGCTCAGCCGCTCACGCTGCTTGTGCCCGGCGTGCCCGAGGCCCATCAGGCCTGGGAGGTGTCGCCCGGAGGCCTGCGTCCGCTGCGTCACAAGCGGGTGACGGGCGGTATCTCGCTGACGCTCGAATCATTCCGCGGCCACTCGCTGGTGCTGCTCAGCGGCGATCCAGCCGTGACGGCGCACGTGCAGGAACGGGTCCGCGGACTTGTGCCGCTCGAACTTGCGTCGGCACGGGCTTTGGCCGCGGGGGTGTTGGCCGACGATGTCAGTCTGCTCGGCCGGCTGCCGCCCGCGGCGCTCGGCAACCTGCCGGTGGCCGCGATGCTCGCCGAGGCCCAGAGGGACGTGCAGCAGGCCGAGGCGTCGATGGCCGATCCCGCCGTGGCGATCGAATGTCTGCGGCGGGCCGCAGCCATCGGCGGACAGGTGGAGCGACTCGCCTGGGAACGCGGCGTGCTGGCCACCGGCTCGATGGTGGCAAGTCCGCTCTCGACCTCCGACGCCACGCTCGCGGAACACTGGCGGTTCATCGACGCGCTCTCATCCACCTCGCCTTCGACGGAGTTGCTCACCGGCGGTGGCATGGAACGCATCGAAGATCTCGCCACGGCGGGCTGGCGTCATTTTGCCCTCGAACAGCAGTCGCTGCGATCGGCCGTGGAAATCGACCGCACGCAGCCTGCCAGCGGCACCGGCAGCCTGACGATGAAAGCCGAGCCGACCTCGGCCGCCGACGCTCCCGTGGTGGTGGAGACGCCGCCGGTCTGGGTGACCACGCCGCCAGTGCGGGTTCCGGCCGGCAGATTGCTCGAGATTCAGGCACGGGTCTGGGTGCCGAGGCCGATCAAGGGGAGCGTCGATGGGCTGCTCATCTTCGACTCCCTCGGCGGCCCCGCCCTCGCGGAGCGTGTGGGCATGACGCCGGCCTGGCGGCGACTGGTGCTCTACCGCATCGTGCCGGCCGATGCCGTCGATGAACCGCTGACCGTGACGTTCGCGCTCACGGGCATGGGCGAGGCGCGGATCGACGATGTTTCCATCCGCGTGTTGGATCGTGGGGTGGGTGGCATTCCGGCCACCGTCGTTTCCACGCCACCGCCAGCCACCGCTCTTCCCTCCGGATTCCCTCAACCGAGTCAGCTCCTCGCCGGCCCCGACGCCGCGCCCGCGGCCCTTCCCGAGGTGGGGCCCGTTCCCGCCGTCGTCGCGGCACCGTCGGCAGTCACCGCGGCACCGTCGGCGGCGGCGCCAAGCCCTCCGTCTGCGGCCCTCCCGCAGTGGCCCGGCATGAATCTCGAGTGGCCGAAGCTTCTGCCTTTTGGCCAGTCCTCCTCCGCGCCGCCGCCCGGCCCGGGCGGCGGCACCGTCGATCCGTTCAAGCGATCCCGCGCGGCGCAGCCCTAAGCCCTGCTATCCTGCCGGGAAGCCGCACACGGATCTCGGCGTTCCGGCTACATTCTGGGCTTCATTCGTGGCGACTCAGTGCCGTGCATCAATTGTTCCTTGGATGTCCTGACATGCGATCTGGATTGCGGTTCCGATCCGAACTGCTCCGCACCCTCGAGACCTCGGAGCAGACCGACCGGCTGGTTTCACCGACCGCGATGGCCGTGGCCACTGCCGTGATCGAAGCGACAGACAGGGCATTGCACGAGAGCGAGGGGGCTGGTGCCCTGCAGGCGGAAGAAGGCCTCGCCGCGGCGGAGGATGGTTCGTCGATCAAGGAGAAATCGGTCGGCGATTATGTGACGGCGCTCGACCTCAGCCTCGACCGTCACCTCAGCCGGGCGCTCGAGGCAATCAAGGAGATGCCGATCATCTCCGAGGAGGGGCCTGCCATGCCCGACCTCCATGCTCTCCCCGAGGCCTGGCTCATCGACCCGCTGGACGGCACGACCGCGTCGCTCTGTGGGGAAACGGCGATCTGCGGACCGATGGTCGCCTGCCTGGAGCATGGGGAGCCGCGGATTTCCGTCATGCTCTCGCTTGACGGAACGACGCTCGGCATCGCCGAACGCGGCCGCGGTGCGGCGATCCTCCGATCGGGCGAAGACGGAATCGCCTGGCTGCCCGCGGGCAGCTTCGCCTCGATGGGCACGCTCAAGGATGGCTGCCTACTCTTCAATCCGCAGAGCGACAGCGGGCGATCCCATCCGGCGTTCATGAAACTGCACGACGCGATGCGAACCGGCGCCCACACGATGGCAATCGAGAGCCGGATTCCGCACTCGATGGCCAGCCTGGCACTGGGGACCAAGCGGCGTCTGGCCGTGATCCACGACAACTCGGCGGCATTTCCCAAGCAGATGGCCTGGGATGTGCTGCCGGTCAAACTCTGGGTCGAGGAGCGCGGAGGTGTCTATTGGGGCATCGACGGCCGGCCCTATGACATCCGCCAGCCGATGCCGATCATCGCTGCCACGCGGGCTGACATCGCCGAACAGTTGGTCGCGCTGGCCGGGGTCCGCGGGGCATGGTACGGGTGACCACCATCCCGTCGCTTACGCTCTGCATACAAGCCCCCGGCGGGAGCCGGGGGATCCCGTCGCTTGCGCTCTGGGCTTCTATCAATATATGGGTGCCTCCGGCATGACGGTCTCGGCCGATCACTGCTGCTGGACCTCTTCCTCGTTGGAATACAGAGGCGCCGTCCGCAACACGGAGTGCTCGGGAGCGTCGAGCGGTGCCAGTTGATCGTGCCACGAAAGGGAGGGCAGGCGATCGAGTGTCCGGGTGGCGACGCGGACCTTGATGCGTTCGTCGCCGGCACCACGGTAGATGCCCTTGTTGGGCGGCACGTCGGTGAAGTCCCTGCCCACCGCCGTCTTCACGAAATGCCCGCTCACGGGGCAACCGTTCGTGGGATCGAATCCCGTCCAGCCGACATCGGGCAGCCAGACCTCACACCAGGCATGGCTCTGCGACTCCTTGTTCTCTCGGTGGATGTAGCCGCTGACATAGCGGGCGGGAACGCCGTACGACCGCAGCACGGCGATCATCAGGTGGGTGAAATCCTGGCAGACTCCCTTGCCTCGCGTCAGCAGATGCTCGATGGGCGAAGTGGCATCGGTCACATCGCGGGCATACTCGAAACGTCCGCGGATGTACTCGGCGACCTGGCAGACCCACATGCCGACCCGCATTCTTGGCATCGGCCGCAATTCTGCCAGCACCGGGTCCAAGAGCGGCGTGGCTCGTGCTGGCCCCCGGAGCGGCAGGTAGTCGATCGCTTCGAGCGGCAAGAGCCAGTCGTCACCGGTGGCATCGGCTGAAAAAGTTGTCTGGCTGGCCATCGGGCCGATTCCCGTATCCTCCGTCTCCACGACGCTGGCGGCGAGGATCCGCAGGATCGTGGGCGGTTTGAGGAGGTTGAAATGGTGCACGCGGTTGCCGAACCCATCGAGATAGTGGCTGAACGTCACCGGCTGGCCGACGCTGATCTGGAAGGAATGGCATCGCTGCGTGGCATCGCTCACCGGCTCCATCCGCAGTTCGCAGAGCCATTCGCTCACCGGCTGCGAATACTCCATCGATGTTTCGTGCTGGATTTCCAAAATCATCGAACAATCTCCATCGAAGCTTCTTTATGCCGGCATTTATTGCAGGGCGTATTGTTGTTGAAGCAGGCTCCCGATCCGCGCGCAGCGAGTGAGGGCGTTGCCGAGGAACGAGTGCAGCCGCTCGCCGTCGAGGGCCTCGCCCTCGAGATAGACCAGATCGCTCAGCAGCCGGCCGACCGTGCGAACCACCTCATCGTCGCACCGGTCGGGGAGCCGGCCGCTGATCTCGGTGAGTGACTGCTGGATCCGCGACAAGCAAAACCGCACCGAGTGCGGGAAGTCTGGGTTCGTGAGAAGAAACTCCACCACCCGCTCGGGCTCGACGCGGCTGATGTAGAGACGTTGGTAGGCCTCGTAGGCGGCGCAATTCTTGAGCACCGCGCCCCACTGCAGGTTGTTGATCGGCAGGTCGGCAGCGTCTGACCGCTCGAGGAGTCCGAACTTGGAGTCGAGGATCCGCAGCACCTTCTCCGCCCGCTCCAGATGCCGGCCGAGCTGGATAAAGTGCCAGCCCTCGTCGTGCATGAGCGTCGCCTCGCACACGCCGTGAAAGAGGAGCACGCCGATCTGCGTCTCTTCGCAGAAATCGTGCGGCGACTCCGCCACCCGCGCCGGCAGACCGGCATCGGAGAGTCGCCAGTAGAGCTTGTTCAGCTCCCGCCACATCGGCGGGCTGATCGAGCCGCGGATGCTGCGGGCATTGTTGCGGGAGCGGTTCACGCACGACATCACGCTGCCGGGATTGGCCATGTCGAGCAGAAGCCATCGTTGCACCGCACCGACGGGATGCTCGCCATCGCGGATCTGCGGCGGCGGCTGCCGCAGCAGCGACAGCAGCGCGTTCCACTCGAGTTCCACCGGATTGGCAAGCACGCCATGGAGATCGAGGTCGAGTTGGAAGGTGACATCGACCGCCCGCGCAAGATGGTCCGCCCGCTCGAGGTAGCGGCTCATCCAAAACAGCGCGTCGGCAACCCGGCTGAGCATGCGATCCTCACGGTGTCGGGGGGCCGGGGGGAGTCCTGTCGGCAAGGATCCACGTGTCCTTGCTGCCACCCCCCTGGGAGCTGTTGACGACCAAACTGCCCTTGGGAAGTGCCACACGCGTCAGGCCGCCGGGCGTCACCGTCACCCGCTCGCCACAGAGCACGAACGGCCGCAGGTCGAGGTGGCGGCCCTCGAAGCGGCCATCGACGAAGGTGGGATGCGTGGAGAGTTGGATCGTGGGCTGCGCGATGAAGTCCCGTGGATTCGCCTGGATCATGCGGCGGAATTCATCCCGCTGCTCCTTCGTTGACGCGGGGCCGACGAGCATCCCGTAGCCCCCCGATTCATTGACCCGCTTCACGACGAGCTTCTCGAGGTTTTCGAGCACGTGGCTGCGGTGCGCCGGAATCTCCGGGCGGAACGTCTCGACGTTGTTGAGCAGCGGTTCCTGCTTGAGGTAGTAGCGGATCATGTCGGGCACGAACGGGTAGATTCCCTTGTCGTCGGCGATGCCGGTGCCGATGCTGTTGGCGAGTGCCACCGTGCCGGCGCGGTAGGCATTCACGAGCCCAGGCACGCCGAGGGCGCTGTCTGGCCGGAACGTCAGCGGATCGAGGAAGTCGTCGTCGATCCGGCGGTAGATGACATCGACCCGCTGGCGGCCCCGCGTCGTCCGCATGAAGACGCGATTCCCATCGACGAGCAGATCCCGCCCTTCGACCAGTTCGATTCCCATCCGCTGGGCGAGGAAGCTGTGTTCGAAGTAGGCGGAGTTGTACATGCCCGGGCTGAGCAGCACTGCCGTGGGCTGCGATGCCGATTCCGGTGCGATGTATTGCAGCACATCGAGAAGGGCTGCCGGATAGTCGTCGTTGGGGAGCACGTCGTAGTCGTTGAACAGCGACGGGAAGACCCGCTTGATGACCTGCCGGTTCTGCAGCATGTAGCTGACGCCCGACGGCGTGCGGGCGTTGTCCTCGAGCACGAGATACTCGCCGTCGGCGGCACGGATCAGGTCGGTGCCGCAGATGTGGATGTAGATCCGGCGCGGCACGTTGACGCCGACGAATTCGCGGCGGAAAAACGCCCCCTGCAGCACGCGCCCGGCCGGCACCACGCCGTCCCGCAGGATGTGCTGTTCGTGATAGACATCCCAGAGAAAGAGGTTGAGTGCGTTGATACGCTGCGTGAGGCCCGCCTCGACCTGCCGCCATTCCGAGGCCGGAATGATCCGCGGCACCGGGTCCATCGGCCATACCCGCTCGATCCCCTCCTCGGCGCGATAGACCGTGAAGCCCACGCCGTCCTGCCGCATCGAGAGGTCGGTCATCGCCTTGCGACGGCGGAAGTCCTCGGCGGTTGTTTGGAGAAGACGTTCGTGGAGCGGCTGATAGTGGGGACGTGCCGCCGGCCCATCGGCGTGGATCGCGCCGAACATCTCGTCGTAGGCCGCGCCGAGTTCATAGCCGGCAAACAGGCCTTCCTGCACGGAAAGTGCGCACTCCGTGCCCGAACGAGGGGCAGCGGCCGCGAGTTGGTGGGACATCATCCGCCCATTTCCTTGACGAAAACACCCTGTCCGTTAGTCTGCGACTCCGACGGACTCTACCACAGCAAGTTTCGCGCCACTTTCAAGATCAGCGGAGGATTCGATGACTTACTGTGTCGGGATTCGGACCCATCAGGGGCTCGTGCTGGCCTCCGATTCGCGGACGAACTCGGGGATCGACCAGGTGGAAGTCTGTCGCAAGATGCACACGTTCGTCATTCCTGGAGAGCGGATGTTCACCATTCTCTCCAGTGGCAGCCTGTCGCTGACCCAGTCGGTGATGACCCGACTGGACCAGGACTTTCGAGCCGGCGATGGCCTCGCGAGCGCTGCCAACTTCTACGAGGCCGCCCGCTGCGTCGGGCAACAGGTCCGCGCCGTCGGAGCGCTCGACCGGGAATTTATGGAGCGGGACAACATCAACTTCTCGGTCAATCTGCTCGTCGGCGGGCAGATTCGGGGCGAGTCGCCGCAGCTTTATCTGATCTACGCCCAGGGGAACCCCCTTCGCTGCACGCGACTGTCGCCGTTCCTGCAGATCGGCGAGAGCAAGTATGGGCGACCCATCCTCGACCGGGGCATCCGCTTCGGGGAAACCACTCTCGATCAGGCGGTGACCTATGCCATCATCTCGCTCGACTCGACGATGCGGTCAAACGTGGCCGTGGGTCCGCCGATCGATCTGCTCGTGTATGCCAACGACGACCTCTCGGTAAAACGCTATCGCCGTCTCGATGCCAGCGATCCGGCGCTCGGCGAGATTCGCTCCAGTTGGGAGCAGGCGCTGCGGCACGCGATCAAGACGGTGCCGCAGATCCATTTCGACGACACGGCACCCCAGGAGCAGTTGGGCGTGGCCTTCATCCGGCCGGCCGGCAGCGGTGGTGCGATCTAGGGTCGCCGGCTGTCTTCACGAAAAACACCGCATCGTGCGAAGCACTCTTGGAGGAGCGAACCCTCGCTGTCGTCCGCTTTCCCTTACTTGCGCTGCGGGCTTGGATGAAGAACTGCCCCATGCAAGCCCGAAGCGCAAGCGAGAGGAATCCGCGTTCCATCTCCGCGGGGGCCATGCGTATTCCCTTGCTTGCGCTGCGGGCTTGGATGAAACCGGTAGGCGCGGCGCGGGCCGAAAGATGTCATGCTGGATCGCAGACGCCGCGGCCGGCGCGGAGGCGGCGTGCTTCGGCGTCGAGTTCGCGGATTCGGGCAGCACAGAGTTCGAAGATCTCCCTCTCGTCGAGTGTGGCGATCTCGGCGGCCGGAATCACTCGACCAAACTCCAGCCGGATACGGCCCGGCCGGGGCAGAAGCCGGGTCCGGGGCCAGCACTCGTACGCCCCAACGATCGCCACCGGCACGATCGGCACGTCGGCCTTCTTCGCCAGCAGCGCGAAGCCGCTTTTGATCTCACCCAACTGGCCTGTGCTGGTTCGCGTGCCCTCCGGAAAGATGACCACGGCGCGGCCGGCCCGCAGACGGCCGATCAGGGCCTTCATGGTCTTCACCATCGAAGCGTTGCGATCGATCGGCACGGCGTCGAGCGCCGTGATCACCGCCGCAAACGGTTTGAAGTGGTAGAGCGAACTTCGGGCCAGGGTTGACAGCCTGCGATCGGTCGCCAGCCCGAGCAGAAGCGGGTCGAGATGGCTCTGATGGCTCGACACCACGAGCAGCCCACCCTGTCGCGGCAGCGGCTCGGCGAACCGCACGCGGAATCCGAACATGGAGACCCCCAGCGTGCGACAGAGTACCCACAGCAAGTCATACAGCCAGCGGCCCAACATGCTGTGGCCTGCGGCGACGGCCGTTCCGCCGCGGGCGTCGTGAGCGGTGGAGTCATGGGAATCGTTCATGGCTGCTCCCGGCTGCGACGGCATGCCTCGGCCAGCTCGGCCAATCGCTGCACCACCTCCTCGGCTGACATTCCGTCGGTCTCCAGAAGCACGGCATCGTCGGCCTGCCGCATCGCGCCCACGGGCCGCGAGCAGTCTGCGTCATCCCGCCGCGACTGCGACTCGAGCACGGACTCGAGCGTCGGGGCATGGCCGCGGCCGAGTTCCTCGCGATGACGTCGCCGGGCACGCTCCGCGGGCGAGGCGGTGAGGAACACCTTCAGTTCCGCCTGCGGAAATACCACCGAGCCCTGATCGCGTCCCTCGGTGACGACATCGATCCCCTCCGCCATGCGGCGCTGGATCCGCTTCATCGCCTCGCGGACCGGCGGGGCATCGGCCACCGGCCGCGTCGCCGCGGTGATCTCTTCTGTGCGGATTTCCACCGAGACGTCGCGGCCGTCAACGTTGACGCGGCCATCGCGAAACTCGATGCGGACCTCCTCGGCAAGCACGGCGATGCGGGGCGAATCGTCGAGCGGGATGCCCCGTTCGAGCGCCGTCAGCGCCACGGCACGATACATCGCGCCGGTATCCATGTAGCACCAGCCCAGCCGGGTGGCGAGCGCGCGGGCGGCGGAACTCTTGCCGGCGCCGGCCGGCCCGTCGAGCGTGATGATCATCGGTGAAACTCCAGGTCAAGATGCCGCCACTGATACCGCTTGAGATCCAGCGTGATCGAACGTCCGTCGATTGTCACGCCATCCACGGCCGATGCGTGATCCACTCGATCGGAGAGCTGCCTGCCAGCAGCATCGCAGGGGACGGCCCGGGCCACCTCGGCGGCACATTCCAGCCGCACCTCGCCCGCACGGCCGGCCGATTCCAGCAGGCCAATCCGCGCCGCCACGACGCGGCCTCCCTCCTGCCTCACCGGCCCGACCGTCAGGCGCACGTTGTCGGCGACCGCCGGCTCGGCCAACACCGTCCGAAACGACGCGGTGGGCGACTCCGCCAACAGGGCAGTCGCCAGATCCCAAGGCCGTTTGAGACCGACTCCGACCGCCAACCGGTGCACGAGGCGGCCAGCTGATCTCGTCGGCGGCTGATTCGGTGCTTCGATCGGTGGCTGGAATGGCAGGATCGAATCGAGCAGGTGGGGGCTTGATCGCACATGCCACGGGAGGCCGCCGGTGAGAATCGCCACGCGTCCGTCGCGATCGTCCGGGCTGCTGAGTTCGATGAACCAGGGGGCCGTGAACCGTCCTCGCTCGGTGGCGATCGACTGCGTGTGCAGGCTGCGATGGAGGGCGACATCCTCGTTTTCGTTCCAGGCAAAGCGGCAGGCTAGATGCTGCTCGAAGAGTGGTCCCCTGGGAGGCTCGAAGCCCCGTGCCTCGATGTCGATCAGCGCCAGAGGCAGTCCGGCGACGAGTTCGATTCGCTGAATGAACGATCCCACCTCGCGGTCTTTGTCGGCGATCAGACGGCCGCGACTCTCAATCACCTCGCCTCGTCCCTCGGCAGCAGGAATCCGCCTGATCGAGTCGGCCCGCATGTCCGAATAAACAGCCCGTTCGCTGACGTCTTCCCACGGTGTGCCCGGCGAAGGCGACGGACGAGTCGTGCGCGCCGCCAGCCGCTGCGACAGCCGATTGCCGCGGTCGGTAGGCCGCCGGACGGAGAGCAGGCCACCGGTCTGCCGGTGCACCTGAATCCGCAGCGAAGCATGTTCGAGCACGAGGTCGTCGTCGGGCCGTCGGACCGCGTTCAACAGCGTGCCGAGCCCCCAGCCGGAGCGACCGGCCCTGACCGCGGCCCGCGGTGCCTGGGCGACGACCGAGGAGGTTTCACGGTGGAGGATGTCGCCAAGCGACTCGCGGGCGGCCATCAGGCGGCGAGCCTCGCCGCGGGCTGCGGCGACGCGGCTGGCGACGGCGTCTTGATGGCTGACTTCCGTGGAGGCTGTCGAAGGTGCGGCGGGGAGTCCAACCGGAAAGACATCCGGCTCGAAGGAGACCACCGTGCCTGCACCCGCAGTGCGGCTGAACAGCTCGGGAGCCGTGACGAAGGTCCCCAGCACGGTGCTGGCGGCACCAATCCGCCGCAGCACGTCGAACCAGGGGCTGGCGGTGCCGGCGTGGTGGGCAAACTGGATGACGGCGGTGTGGTCGTGATCCATGGCATCGCCGATCCGCTCGGGCAGGGCGAGGATCGTCTGCGCGCGGCGGGCATCCAGCGGGGCCTGGGCAACCCCGTCGATGCAGGCACCACCGGTGCCATCCCAACGGATGCGGCTGCCACCTGGATCGGGGAGCGCCGTGCCATCGAAAAGTGCCCAGATCACACCTGTGAAGCCGAGGCTGGTGAGCAGTTGCGGCAGGATCGCCGACGAACCGCCCGTCTGCTGGGCGTACGTGACAGGGACCGTGCCCACGATCTCCCGCCACACCGCGAGTCCGCGCTCGAACGAGCCGACGATCTCCTCGGGCGTGCACTCGTCGAGGAGCTGTGAGTCGTAGCGGCCGCCCGCCGGGGCGATCGTGCCGTCCGCAGACCGTTCCCGCACGCGGGCCAACGCCGCTGGATTGGTGGCCGCGAGCTTCTCGATCAGTCCACCGGTGGCGACCAGCGTCATCGGCACCGTCGCCTGAAGCTCGCCATCCAGCGCGTCGCCGAGCGTTGACTCGGCCAGCAGAACAATGTCGAGGATCCAGACATCCACCGGGTAGTAGTGTGCCCGCGTGGACTCGAGGAATCCGTAGCATTCCTTCAGGGCCGCTCGGGCTGCCTCCTCGTCGCCGCTGATCGCGGCCCTGGCCGCCCGCACGGTCGTGTCGGCGAAGTCGGTGCCATTCAGGTCGGCGGAGGACCGCATCCGCTGCGCCACCAGTTCGGCAAGCAATGTGGCCAGTCCAAGGGCGTGGAATTCGTCCGCCAGCCGCCCGCCCGGAAGCGGCTCCGCAATCGGGGTATCGCCAGCCAGCGCGGCCGCCGCTGCCGTGACGATGTTCGGGTGGCCTGTAACGCCACGAACCCAGCACGATCCGGCCGTGCAGAGGGCGTCGGACTGCAGGGCGAATCGGTCATCCCACGGGGCGGGCACGATGCCCAGACTCGCGCGGTCGGCCGGCGGCAGGTCAACGCTTGCCCACCGAGGCACATCGCCCACGGTGGCGATCAGCCATGGGTGCCAGGCCGCTGTCCAGGCCGATAGCAACGCGTCGGCCTCCGCCTCATCCAGCCAGGTTGGAAAATCATGGAGGGAGTGGCAGGGAAGGAACACGGTGATGCGGTCGGGTTTCATGCCGACGAGTTTAGCGAAAGCGGAAAGCGAAAAGTTGAACTTCTGGCCCGGTGGGCCGGGTGAACACAAGCGACGTGCAGTCGCCAAGCAGGGGGCGGACAGGATGTCCGAGCCCGGCGCATGGAGGGGGGAGCCGGGATCGGCGGAAGCTCGACGAGCGTTGGAATTTCGCCCTGCCAGGATTTGCACTGGTCATACGCCCCACGGCGAAAGTCCCCGCGAAGGAGACTTCTGCCGTCCTGGCGGTGCGTGACATGCGACCGCGACCCGTCGGCACGGGCTTCGCAAACTCCCGGACACGTTGAAAACTTGCCGCGACGGGGGCCAGTGAAGAGGCCCGTTTGACACCCCGCGCACATCACTCGTAAAGTGTTGATAGAGAAGCGTTTGATACGCTTTTGAGTTCCGGTCGAATCGCATCCCAAGGATGTTTTGGAAACGGTCATGGCCAGTGGTTCTTACGTGTGGGGAATCGATATCGGCAAATGCGCCTTGAAGGCGCTGAGGTGTCGCGTATCCACCGAGCCCAAAAAGCTCGAGGCCGTCGCCTGTGAGTACATCGAATACCCGATGATCCTCACGCAGCCCGAGGCCGACCCGATCGAACTGGTGCAGTCGGCCCTCGAGCAACTCATCAGCCGCCACGACCTGAAGGGCGACAAGGTCGCCGTGTCAGTTCCCGGCAATCTCGGTCTGTCGAAGTTCATCAAGCTGCCGCCCATCGAGGCCAAGAAGATTCCCGACATCGTGAAGTACGAGGCTCGGCAGCAGATTCCATTTCCGCTCGAACAGGTGGTGTGGCGGTGGCAGCGGCTCGCCGGTGGGATGGAGGAAAGTGGGTTCGTGCTCGACGCCGAGGTGGCGCTGTTCGCGATGAAACGCGAACAGGTGTTCAAGGCCCTGGCTCCCCTCGCCCAGGCGGGCATCCACGTCGATGTTCTGCAGCTGGCACCGATCGCCTTGGCGAATATGGCGATATTCGACCAGTTGCCCGACCCGAAGACCCAGGATCCGGACCAGCCCGCCCCGTCGATCGCGCTGGTGTCGGTCGGGGTGGATTCGACCGACCTGGTCGTCACCAACGGGCGACGGATCTGGCAACGGAGCATCCCATCGGGCGGCAGCAACTTCACCAAGGCCCTCGTGCAGGGAATGAAGCTCACGTTTACCAGGGCCGAAAACCTCAAGCGGAATGCCGTCAAGGCGGAAGATCCGAAGGCCGTCTTCAAGATGATGAAGCCGGTGTTCAATGAATTCGCCTCCGAACTCCAGCGGTCGCTGAACTATTTCACCGGCACCGACCGCACGGCGACCATCGGCAAGGTGCTGCTGCTCGGAAATGCGACCAAGCTCCGCGGGCTGACGGACTTCGTCGGACAGCAACTGCAGCTCGACGTGCAGCGGCTGGATAAGTTCAACGGATTGGAAGGGGCGTCGGTGCTGTCGAACCCGGCCTTCCGGGAGCACCAGCTCGCGTTCGGAACCGCCTATGGCCTTGCCCTCCAGGCGGCGAACGTGGCGGACATCAGCACGAACCTGCTCCCTGATGAGATCGTTCGCGAACGCATCATCGAATCCAAGAAGCCATGGGCCGTGGGTGCGCTGGTCGGGCTCCTGGCTGCCGCGCTGATCAATTTTTTCGGCATGTTCGCCGCCTGGACGGCTTATGCCCCCGACCTCTACGCAGCCGCGTTCGGCAAGGCCGACGCCGTCAAAAAACAGTCGGCGGCGGCCACGGCGGCGATCGGCCAGGTGCGCGAACGGCAGGCAGCCGCCATCGCACAGCAGCAGTGGCTGGCGAAGGTGCAAAACCAGCGGTTCGAGGCGCTCGACATGGTGCGGGCAGTGCGGACGCTGCTGCCCCGCGATGAAGCGGGCGTCGTGCCGGAGAATCCGGCCGACCGGCAGGAGCTTCACATCGATCGCATGGATTGCCAGTTTTCCCCCGACCTTGCCGTCTGGTTTGGTGATTTGAAGCCGCAGTGGGCAGAAACCCATATTGCGGAGGATGCCGCGGCCGAACAAAAGGGAGCGGAGCCTCCGGAGGGTGCCGACAAACCTGCGGATGGCGAGCAGCCCGCCGTCACTCCCGATGCGCCGGCCGGTGAGGCGGACGCCGGTGGAGAAACAGCCGGTGGAGATACGAAGACCGCGGTCACTGGTCCCACCGGCCCCGGCTGGATCATCGAGTTGCGCGGCCATCACTTCCACAACGAACCGCGACACAAGCCTTTGGAGGGAGCGCAATTCCTGCGATCCACCCTCGTCAAAAACCTGATGGACGGCGATGGAAAGGTTACCGTTTCGGCCGGACCGCTGGCCGGACAGCAAGTGACCGTGTCCGAATTGGGCATTGGCTTCCCGATCATCGTCGTGTCGTCGCGGATCAAGTCGGTGCGGATTCCGGTGGCAAACCTCAGCGAAGGCAGCGGTCGGCCCGCTGGAGGCATGCCTGGGGGGATGCCGATGCGGCCCGGCACTGAGCCGACGCAGCCGCTTGAACCGCAGGATCTGTCGCTCAAGCGGTATGACTTCGTGCTCCAACTGTGTTGGCAGCCGCGGCCCGCCGGACAGGCTCCGCCACCGCCTGCTGCACCGGCCGCCGTTGAATGAACCCGCGAGTTCCCTCACGGCTCTCCTTTCCACCCACCCATTCTCGTCAGCAAGCGTCACCACCATGGCCAAGACTTCCGTTGCCGACACGGCTCGTCCCTGGTTAGCACTGCTCGCCAAGCATCATTTCTGGCTCTTGTCGCTGGTGGTTCCGCTGGTTTTGCTGCCGCTGTTATTCGTGGCGCAAGGTCAGCTCACCACCCAGATCGAGGCGGTGAGAAGGGAAATCGAGGGGCACATCTCGGCGCTCAAGAGTGTGCGACAAATTCCGCAGCATCCCAACGACTCATGGGCCAACGACATCGATTCCAGCACCATGCGGGTGAAACGCGAAACGCTCGCCGAGTGGCGGAAGTTCTGGGACAGCCAGCAGGCGATCCGCGTCTGGCCCGACTCCCTGGGCCCCGATTTTGTGAAGGCGGCCGAGACGCTCAAGTCAGATGGCAAACTCTCGCCGCGGCTGCTCGAGCGGTATCAGGACGTGGTGCGGACGCTTGTCCGGGAACTGCCCACGCGGTTGGGTGTGGAAGATGCCATGAAGGACGCCTCCGAAACAGGGCAATCGTCCCCAAACGTCCCGATGCAGCAGACCATTCGCCCGGAGATGATTCGGCCCGGTATGGGCCCGGCGGACGGGGTTTCAGAGGTGTCGCCCTATGTCGCGACGTGGAGTTCAGAGAACCAGCAGCGGATCTTCGCGTCGTTCAATTGGGACAAGAAGCCATCCACCGCCAAGGTCTTGCTGGCGCAGGAAGAATTGTGGGTCTACGACGCGTTGTGTGACGTGGTGGCACGCATCAACAAGCCGGCCACTGGTCCACACAACGCTGCGATCTCCACCATCGACGAACTCTACGTTGGGTATCCGGCCGCTGAGGACAACCCAGGTGGCGTCGGCGGTGGCCGGGTCATTCGCATAACGGCAAATCAAATGCCCGACGGAGTGCCGCCGGACATGATGGGCCCAGGAGGCCCGGGTGCCGCCGCGGGAAGGCCGCCCAACCCACGGTTTGAAGGGGGCCAGACGGGGGCCGCAGGGATGGGCCCTCCGGGTGGCGAAGCGGGCGCGGCAGGGCCGGTGGATCCAGAAGAGATGCTGCGGAACTGGGTCTACGTTGACTTTACCGGCAAGCCCTTGGACGCCACGCAGTTGGGGGCCGCGGTCGATTGCCAGATGATCCACCTTATGCCATTTGTGTTGCGGGTCGTGATCGATCAACGGCAGATCGACGGCTTGCTGGTTTTGCTGGCCACCGCCAAGGTCCCGATTGACGTTCGCCAGGTGCGGATCAACGCTCCGACCTCGGGACAGGGGGCTCAGAAGGCCGTCTGGGAAGACAATGCCGCCGTCACCTCCGATGCGGGAAGGCTTTATGACGTGACCCTTGAACTCCGTGGCACGATCGGCCTGGCCACGCCGCCGAATGAGGGAACCGTCGGCCTGGAGCCTGGCCAGGGGGATCCGGTGGCCCCGACTGAGGCGGCCGAGAAGCCTGCTCCAGTTCCCAAGGCCGCTCTCTTCCATCGGCCTACGCGTCGGAGGATTGCGTCATGAAAGCGCCTAAAATCGCGTTCAATAAGGATGCGGTGCTGTCGTTCCTGCTGCTGCATGGCGAGAAGGTCGTGGCCGCCATGGTCGCCCTGGCAGCCTGCGGCCTCGCGTGGGGCGGGGTCGGGGCGCTCCGGAACATGAGGCCCAAACCGGAGCAGCAGCCGCAAGCGATCATCGCCGATGCGGCGGCGACAGCCGAACACATCGAGGCTGTGAAGATCGCTCCAGACGATGAACTGACCAGCGAGAAGGGGCTCGCGGATACCGTAGCCCAATGGATCGCTCCGAAAATTGAACCAGCACCCTCGCTGGCAATGTTCAACAAGCCTCTGTTTGGTGAACTTGCCCGGCGCAGCAGCCCCGATATTCTCCCCATCGAAGACCTGCGAGCCGTCGCGGGGGTCGCCATCTTGACACTGAAGCCCAAGCCGATCGGGGATCGACCGATCCCCGATCGCCCCCTCAATCTCGATGCCAACAACGCAGCCAAGCCCGCCAAGCCTCCGCGGGGCGGAGGCCGGGGTGGCCCAATGCAGCCGATGCAGCCACCTGACATGGGTCTGATGCCTCCCCAGCCTGACCCAGATGCCGTGCAAGGAAAGATCGTGCCGTATGTGCTCGTCACCGGTCTGATCCCCGTCGTCAAGCAGCAGGAAGAATATGAGCGGCGATTCAGAACAGCGAGCCTCCGCGACCCGAAGCTCGACACGGCAAGCTGGAGCAATTACCGGCTTGAGAAGACCGAGGTGCTGCCCGGCGCTGCCGAGAAGTGGACTCCGGTTGACATGAAAACCGTCGCCCGTCGCTACGCTGGCGACTGGGGGGGAATCCAGCCGGAACCGATGCTACCCCCACTGCTGCTTCCGCCTGAACTGGAGCGGCGGGATCCGGTGCAGTCGCCGCTGCCGTTCTGCATCCCGATGCCGCAGTTGGCAGAAGGTTCCTGGGGTTTCAACGCTCTGCATCCCTGGTTTGCCGATTTTCTTCAGCGCGATGCTGCCGCTCGCAAGACGCTGGCCGAGGCCGAGGCCGAGAAGGCGGCAGTGAACACGAATGTCTTCGGTGGAGCCACGGGCGGCCCGCCGACCGGTGGCTTCGGGCCGACGGGCACCGATGGGGCCGGGATAACGCCGGGAATGATGCCAGGCGCGGACGGGCAGGGCACTCAGGGCCCGCTGGGGCCGGAGTATCGCCTGTTCAGGTTCATCGATCTTTCGGTCATGCCGGGGCGGACATACCGCTACCGGGTCAAGGCGGTCTGTTGGAACCCGAATCTCAACATGCCGAGCCGTCACCTCGTGGACGCTGAGATCGCAAAACAGCCCACCCTCGAATCCCCCGAGAGTAACGCCACCTCGCCGGTTGTTGTGCCCGACGGCACCCGCATGCTCGTGCAGCCTCTGAAGAAGCAGGAACTCAAGCGACTGAAGCCAGGCACGGTGGCCACGATGATCCTCGGCGAAAAGCCAAACGGCGGTTCGCTTGCCTTGCGTTCGCTGCTGCTTGAGGCGGGAGGCATCGCCAACGTCGATCCGTCTCAGAACAAGCGTGGTGATGCCCGTTCGCGGGGCGATGCGATCGTCACCGACCGAGTGCTCCTCGACGTCCGCGGCAAACTCGAGGATCGCGCGGAGACGAGGACGGGCAAGCCGACGCCGCCGCCCGAGCCGCTTGAGATGATCTTTCTGCGGCCCGATGGCACCTTCGAGGTCGCCTCCTCGGCGGATTCGCAACAGTCCATCGACCGTTATCAGCTCACGTTGCCGGCCGAAGACGCAGGAGCCGCGGCCGGCACCGGTCAGCCCCCGGCTGCAGGCGAGTCGCCGTTTGGCAACCCTTTCGCACCCAAAAGATAGGCTGATGTCTGCCGTGATGAGATTCTCTGACTTCGCTCCGAACTTTGCTCCAAGGTGGCCGGCCTGCCAGCTCCTCCGCCGTTGCGTCACCGCGGTCCTGGCCGCGGGCATCGTGCTCACAGCCGCGGCCGATGGCGTTGGCCAGGATGGCGACGCCCGCTTCGCGGGCTGGGCCAAGTTGGAGTCTGCGGCGGAGACCAGGAACTACCGGGAGGCCATGAAGGGCGGCGGGCCGTTCGACCAGGCTGCGCGAGGTTTTCTCGAGGAGATCGCGCTGCCGCAACTGGCCCTCGAGGCCAACCGCAGCACGATCGAAAGGATCCGCAAGCGGATGCGGGAATACCTGCTTGCCGATATCGCCAACGAGAAGGCGGCGGATGAAGCCCTCAAGGCCGCCATGTCATTCATGGAGACGCTCGCTGGCAAAGACGACGCCGATACGGTCGTGCGGGTCAACGCCATGCTGTTGATCGGTGAGTTGCAGTCGATGGATCGAAAGCCCTGGCAGCCCGCCGCGGCGGTGCTCGCCGGAGCGGCCGCAAACGCCGACCTGCCGAAGGCGGTGCGGATCGCAGCCTGTGTGGGCCTCGCCAGATACGTCGAAGCGACGAAAGGAGTCGCGGAGGAGCAACAACGGATGGCCGCAGTGGCAGTCCCCGCCATCACGGCGATACTGAACGAGCCCGCGAAGGAGCCGACGTCTCAGACGATGGCCGTCGAGAACGACTGGATGGCCGCGAGGTGTCTCTCGATGCTGCCGCAACTCGGCCAGCTATCGCCGGCGACCGCGGCGGACGTGGTTCGGATCCTCAATGAGGACAACCGCTCGATCAACGTACGAGTGCGGGCGGCGACCGCGTTGGCGGCTGCCGGCGGCCCGGACTCGAAGATCGACAAGGCTGCTGTCATCCAGTCGATCGGGGCGTTGGCTACCTCGGCTCTCGAGCGAGACGTGGCCGCTGCGGACAAACTCCTGCTGGATCGTCAATACAGCGGCACGTCTGGCCAGCCCCAGCCAGGCATGATGCCGCCGGGCATGATGCCGCCCGGGATGCCCGGCATGGGCGTCGATCCGACCGGCCAACCGACCGTGGAACAGTTGATTCCACGGGAGGCCTGCCGGCGTGCTGCCTGGCGACTCTGGGTGCTCGCCGAAGCTATTCTGACGGATGACTCAAAGCGAGGCATTGCCCTTCTGGGTGGCGAAGCCTCGCCAGCGGCAGTTGATCTGGCTCAGAGCCTGCGGCGGGCCGCGATGGATCTCGATGCCACGCCCGAGGAATCGATGCTGCGGCAGGCGTTGGCAGACCTGAAGCCAGCAGCGCCCGCAGCGAAGACCGAGGAAGAGACCCCAGCCGCCGCAGGAAAGCCCGCCTCTGCACCTGCAGGCAAGTGAGGTGGGTCTACACGATCTGGACGACGCGATCGGTTATCGCTTGATCAGGTCGCGGACGGTGCCACCCGACGGAATCATCGGCAGCACCTGCTCCTGGTAGGGAACCTGCACGTCGAGCAGCGCCGGGCCCGGGGAGTCGATCAGTCGCATCAGCGCCGCCTCGAGATCGCTCCGCTCCGAGACCGTCTCGGCCTGCCAGCCGAATCCCTTGGCAATTTCCACGAAGTCCGGATAACGGGCCGCCGGTGAGATGCCGTTGCCCTGACCGGAGGCTTCGGGATTCCCGACGGGGCCAAGGTAGGTGTGGGCACGGTTTCCCTTGTGGAACCGGTCCTCCCACTGCACCACCATGCCGAGGTGTTGGTTGTTGAGAAGCAGCACCTTGACGGCGATGTCTTCGCAGTGGCAGGTGGCGAACTCCTGGATGTTCATGAGAATGCTGCCGTCGCCATCGATGTCCACCACGAGCGACTCCGGATGGGCGACCTTGGCCCCCATCGCCGCCGGTAGTCCGAATCCCATCGTGCCCAGGCCGCTCGAGGAGAGCCACGTCCTGGGGCGACGGAACTTGTAGAACTGCGCCGACCACATTTGGTGCTGACCCACACCTACCGTGATGATCGTGTCGCGTTCAGCCGTGAGCCGTGAAAGTTCGGCGATGGCGTGCTGCGGCAGGATGCCCTTGAACGAGCGGTCGTAGGAAAATGGATCCTCCCGCTTCCACTCGTCAATCTGCGCATACCACGCGTCGAGCGGCGCCGCAGGTGGCTCCACGATCGCGTTGAGTTGCGTCAACGTCTCCTTCACGTCAGCCACGATCGGCACGTGGACGAGTTTGTTCTTGTTGATCTCGGAGGGGTCGATGTCGATGTGCACGATGAAACCGTGCTGGGCGAATTCTGACACCTTGCCCGTCACCCGGTCGTCGAACCGCACGCCCACTGCGATCAACAGGTCGGCCTGATCGACGGCCTGGTTAGCGTACACGCTGCCGTGCATGCCGAGCATGTCAAGACTCCGCGGATCGTCGCCAGGAAACGCCCCGAGTCCCAGAAGGGTCATCGTGACCGGGATGCCAGTCAGCCGCACAAGTTCACGAAGTTCGGCGGAGGCGTCTGCCGCGATCACACCGCCACCGGCGTAGATCACGGGCCGCTTGGCCCGCTTGATGGCGGCAGCCACTTGGGCGATCTGCTCCGCATGCGGCTTCCGCACGTCGGGGTGATAGCCGGGCAGATTCATCGGCGCATCGTAGTCGGGCACGATTTGCGCGAGCTGAACGTTTTTCGGCAGGTCGACCAACACGGGGCCGGGCCGGCCCGTAGTGGCGACATGAAATGCCTCCCGCATCACCCGGGCGATGTCATTGGCGTCGGTCACCAGATAGTGATGCTTGGTGATGCCGCGACAGACTTCGACGATCGGCGTCTCTTGGAAGGCGTCGGTACCGATCACGCTTGTGCTCACCTGGCCGGTGAGCGCGACCATCGGGATGCTGTCCATCTTTGCATCGGCGATCGCCGTCACGAGGTTGAGCGCACCGGGACCGCTGGTCGCCATGCAGACCCCAGGCTTGCCGGTCGTCCTCGCGTAGCCCTGGGCCGCGAAGCCACCGCCCTGCTCGTGCCGCGGCAGGATCGTCCGCAGCCGGTCGGCGGCACGGGTCAGCGCCTGGTGCAGCGGCATGCTCGCGCCACCCGGATAGGCGAAGATCACGTCCACGCCGTTGCGGATCAGCGACTCGACGACCACGTCGGCACCGCTGATGAAGGCTTCGGAGGCGCGGGGGCGGGAGGCTGTGGCCATGGTGTGGACTCCTCTGGTGTGGGATGAGGCTGGTCCGGCGACGGCCGGTCAGCCCCCCTTCAAAAATACACGATAAATGGCCCCGCGCGTCAGGGGCCGATTTTTCGGGGAATTTGCCGATTACGGTGTCCGGAGGGGCTCCGGTCGGGGCTGGCCACGCCCCGTCGCCGGACGTTCGCTACGGCATCCTGCCTCCGCTCACTCGATGCTGACTGCGCTTCGGCATCCTGCCTACGCTGGTCAGCAACGCCGGCTCTCAGGACGTGGCCAGCCCCGACCTCCCGGATTGCATGGCAGGATGCCATGCGAAGGCACCAGCAAACTGCGTTTGCAAAACGGTTGGTGAGCCGGGGATCGGCGGAAGCTCGAGGAGCTTTTGGATTTTTCGACCTTCTGAGGAATGCGCTGCCGTAGGTCGTGGAAGGAGATAAAGCCAACGCGACGAGACTTCTGCCGGCCCCGGCGGCGCGATGTCGTGTCTTTCGTGAAGCGGCCGCCCGTCCTCGCTTCCATTACAATGTTCCGCGTGTCCGATTCCAAGGTTTCAGGGCCGGCCGGGCGATTGCTCGGCCTTGCCAACACGCTCGATACGCACAACGGGTTCGCCGACGTGGTCGCCAGTCTCCGGGCGGGACATGGTGGCACGATCGGCGGAACCTGGGGATCGGCGTCTGCGCTGACGGCCGCCGCCCTCACCGAGGCGTTGGCCGTCGGCACCGATGCCGCGGGCCTGCTCGTCGTCGTGCTGCCCCATGCCGCCGACGCCGATTTCTTTCTTGATGATCTCGCCCTCTTCACCCAAGTGCCCGTCGCCGTGCTGCCAGCACTGGAAGGTTTCGGCGATTTGACGCCGGCTGGCGATCCCACCGCGGCGGAGCGACTGGCACTGGTCAAACGACTGATCGGTCCACCAACCGAACAGCCGCGGATCATCGTGACGACCATCCAGGCGCTGCTCTCTCCGTTGGCCGACCCGCGCGAGATCGAGGCCAGCACCCGCCGGCTCAGCGTGGGGGGCGGGCTCGATCCAGCGGAACTGGCCGACTGGCTGATCGCGCGGGGCTGGGAAGCAGCCGACGCCATCGAGTCTCCCGGAACCTTCGCCCGTCGCGGAGGCATCCTCGATCTCTTTGCGACCGACTGGGATCGTCCTGTCCGGGTTGAACTGTTTGGCGATGAGATCGAGTCGCTGCGTACCTTCGACACGGTCAGCCAGCGGAGCGTTGACGCGCTCGACGCCATCGACCTCACGGCCCTCGTTCGGGATGAACTGGTGCAGGATGCTTTGGGCACGGGCGGCCTGCCGGTGCGGCGGACGCATCTGGCCGACATCGTGCCCGCCGGCTCATGGTGGGCGCTCGTCGAGCCGGGCGAGATCGCCGAGGAGGCAGCCCGGGCTCACCAACGGCTGGCCGACGCCAGCGATGATGCGGGAACATCCGCCGGGCTTTCCGATCCGCAGGAGGTGTTTTCCAGAATCTATCGATTTCCATCGGTGACGCTCTCCGCCGTGGCGCCGTCGAGCCTCGAGTCCACGGCGCTCTTGGCCATCGAGAGTGTGGAGCGATTCACCGGCGTGCTCGACCGCGTCCGCGAGGAACTGGAAACGGTCGGCAAGGATCAGGAAGTCTGGGTGGTGGCACCGTCCGACGCCGAGGAGACGCGGCTCAGGGAACTGCTGGCCGAGTGTGCGCCGGCACGATCGGGCCGGCTGCACTTCGCGCGGGGCCACCTCTCGGGAGGCTTCCGTCTCGTGCCCGAAAAGGCCGTGCTGATTTCGGCCGCGGAGCTCTTCCGTCGCGAGGACGTGGCAGCGTCACGGCCCGCGAAGCAGCGGCTGTCGCGGGCGATCGATACCTTCCTCGATCTTCACGAGGGGGACTATGTCGTGCACGTCGCCCACGGCATCGGCCGCTACAAGGGACTCAAGCTGCTGGAAAAACACGGACGCACGGAGGAGTTCCTCGAGGTCGAGTTCGCGGAGAGCACGCGGGTCTTCGTGCCGGCGTCCTGCATCGAACTGGTGCAGAAGTACGTGGGCGGCACCAAGCTCGCCCCCAAGCTCGCGAAAGTGGGGGGCGGCCTCTGGGAGCGGCAGAAGGCGGCGGTCGAGCGGGCCGTCGCCGACATGGCCGCCGACATGATCCAGCTGCAAGCCCGGCGGGAAAGCCGCCCCGGCTCGGCCTTCCCGCCCGACACGCCCTGGCAGCACAGCTTCGAGGATTCGTTTCCCTTCGATGAGACGCCGGACCAGCTCACGGCCATCGAGGCAATCCGCGCTGATCTGGAGCGGCCGCGGCCCATGGATCGGCTGCTCTGTGGCGACGTCGGCTTCGGCAAGACGGAAATGGCGATGCGGGCGGCCTTCAAGGTCGCCGAGGCGGGGGCGCAGGTGGCCGTGCTCGTACCGACGACGGTACTGGCCGAACAGCATCGCCGCACGTTCACGGCGCGGTTTTCGGAGTTTCCCTTCACGATCCGGGCACTCTCCAGGCTCACCGGCACCAAGGAGGAACGCGATACGCTCGAGGGGCTGGCGCGAGGCAGCGTCGACATCGTCATCGGCACGCACCGGCTCGCCCAGGCCGACATCCACTTCGCCAACCTGGGCCTCGTGGTCGTGGACGAGGAGCAGCGGTTCGGCGTGGACGTCAAGGAGAGGCTCAAGGCGTTGCGGGCCAGCGTGGACGTGCTCACCATGACCGCCACGCCGATCCCTCGCACGCTCCACATGGCCATGCTCGGCATCCGCGACATCTCCAACCTCACCACGCCCCCCTCCAATCGCATTGCGGTCGAGACCCGCGTGGCCCGCTGGGATGAGAGGCTGATCCGAGGTGCCATCGATCGGGAACTCGCCCGCGGTGGGCAGGTCTTCTTCGTGCACAACCGCATCCACGACATCCACAAGGTGCAGCACCGGCTCTCCCAGATCGTGCCCGAGGCGACGATCGTCATTGCCCACGGCCGGCTCTCCGAGTCGGAACTGGAGGAAGTGATGCTCGCCTTCGTCGCCGGCAGGGCCGACATCCTGCTGGCCACCACGATCATCGAGAGCGGTCTCGACATCCCGCGGGCCAACACCATCTTCATTGACGAGGCCGACACCTACGGCCTGGCCGATCTCCATCAGTTGCGTGGCCGCGTCGGCCGGTCGCACCACCGCGCCTACTGCCATCTGCTCGTGGACGAAGCTGCCACGCTGACGAGCACGGCCGCCAAGCGGCTCCGCGCCATTCAGGAGTTCTCCAGCATGGGCGCCGGCTTCTCACTGGCGATGCGCGACCTCGAGATCCGCGGCGCCGGTAACCTGCTCGGCACCCAGCAGAGCGGCCACATCGCCACGGTCGGTTACGAGCTCTACTGCCGGCTGCTCGAACAGGCGGTGCGCGGGCTCAAGGCGATGCCGCCGGCCGAGCCCCCTCCGGTGACCATCGATCTACCCGGCGCCGCCTGGCTGCCTCGCGATTTCATTCCTGACTTTCGCGCCAAGATCGACGTCTATCGCCGGCTGTCGCGGGTGACGGGCGAAGGCCAGGTCGATGATCTGGCGGCAGAACTGGTGGACCGATTCGGCCCCTTGCCGACAGAGGTGACCCGGATGCTGGAGTTTGCCCGGCTGCGAGTCGCCGCCGCGGCCCATGGGATCGATTCCATCACCCGTCAGCCGGGCATGCTGATGATCGGTCATCACGACCTGCAGGCCATGCAGCGGCTGCGAGCGTCCTGGCAGGCTGGGGGGAAGACGCTGCGCGTAGTCGGTGAAAAAACCGCCGTGGTACCGTTAGACCAGCGGGTTTGTGACGATCCAGACAGGCTTGTGGCGGCGGTCAGGACGCTCTTGCGACCCGCTCGTGGGCGTCCCTATAGTCCCTCGCCCGCGTCGAAAGCCGCGCGGTCGTAACCGCGGTGTGCCGAGTTGTTTCAGGATGTCCCAGACCGAGACCGTGATGCTCCATCCCGGCCGCCACTTCCAGACGCGCAGCAGCCTCGCCTCCAGATGCTGCGCCCTCGCCCTGCTCGCCTCCGGCGTCGCGTCAGCCCAAAACCCATCGCAGCCGGCCGACGACCCGGCCGCAACCGCGGCTGAGTTGCCAGCCACCTCGGCGGCCGCCGCACGCGGCATGGTCGGGTCCGGACAGAGGCCGCATGTTCCCAAGGCCCTGTCGCGGCCCGAGGGCTGGCCCGGTGGCAAGACCGATGGCAAGACCGATGGCAAGGGCGACTCGGACAACCATGTGCTGTCGAGCATCCTTCCCAACCCCGGTGGCCCGCTCGAACCGATCGCCACTCCGATCAACGCCGCCGACGCGAAGATGGCGGGAAAGTCGGGCGTTATCCAGGCAGGCTTCGAGGAAACTTTGCCGTCCGGTGCGGCAGCCGCAGGGCAGCCTGCGGGCGCGCAGTCGCTGGATAATGCGCGTGTGGTCGCCCGGGTCGGCCCGGAGGTGGTGTTGGAAGGCGATCTGCTCACCCCCACGGCGTTGGCCTGGCTCGACAAGGTCTCGGGAGGACTCACACCGGAACAGGTCCGTGAACTCAAGACGCAGATCTGCCGCCAGGTGATCAAGCAACATGTTGAATCAATGGTCATCTACGTGGATGCCTGCCGGACGATTCCCGAGGACCGGATACCGGAAATCGAGAAGAAGGTAAACGAGGCGTTCGATCAGCAGCAGCTGCCGCGTCTGGTCAAGGATGCGGGAGTTGCCAATGCGCTTGAATACGACCAGCTCCTGCGGTCTCGTGGGCAGTCGCTCGACCGAATCCGCAAGACCTTCTTCGAGCGGGCCCTTGCGCAGCAATGGATCCAGCAGAAGGTGGTCAATGATGGGGAGATCCCACACGCCGAGATGATCGCCTGGTATCAGAATCACCTGGCCGAATACGACTATCCCGCCAAGGCCCGCTTCGAACAGCTCACGGTGAAGATCACCGCCGGCCGGCCCCGTGGGCAGGCCTGGAATATGCTGGCGGCCATGGGCAACGACGTGATGCAAGGCAAGCCATTCGCCGACGTTGCCCGGAGCCGTTCCGAGGGGCCGACGGCGGCCACGGGTGGCAGCTACGACTGGACGACAAGAGGCAGCCTGGTGTCAAAGGTCATCGACGAGGCGGTCTTTACGATGCCCGTCGGACAGTTGACAGCGATTCTCGACGACGGTTCCGCCCTGCACATTCTGCGAGTGATCGAGAGGATCGACGCGGGCCGCACCCCCTTTATCGAGGCCCAGGTGGGGATCCGCAACCAGTTGCAGGACGAACGCCGCAAGCGCCAAATGGATGAGTATTTCGCCACGGTCCGTGATCGCACCCCCGTTTGGACGATCTTCGACGACGAACCTGGTAGCCAACCAGGCGGCGGGCCGACGCAGGCCGGGGCTCAGGCTGGCACGCAGACCGCGAGCCAGCCCCGCATGACGAAATGATGGTCGGGGCCGGTATCGGCAGCGATTGCCGACCCGTGCCGAGCGGGCTAGACTGCCGCCCACGGCGGGTTTTTGCCTCCGGTGCTTCTCTCCGCTCCGTATCGGCCGCCCCACCGCCAAGGAGATTCGCCCCATGAGTGCTCCCGTGAAGCCATCCGTCCCCGCTTCGGCGTCGACCAGCCCCGCCACTCCGCCCTGGCCCGGTGCCAAGTCAGACGGCATCGCCCGGCTGGAAATCAACGGCCGCACCACCGAATTTCCGGTGGTCGTGGGCACCGAGGGAGAACAAGGGATCGACATTGCCAAGCTGCGGAGCGCGACCGGCGCCATCACGCTCGACGAGGGCTTCGTCAACACCGGCTCGACCACCAGCGCGATCACGTTTCTCGACGGCGAGAAGGGAATCCTGCGGTACCGCGGCTATCCAATCGAGGTGTTGGCCGAGAAGTGCGACTTCGTCGAGGTGGCCTACCTGCTGATCTACGGCAAGCTGCCCAACACCACCGAACTCGACAGCTTCCGGATGGCGCTCTCGCACCACACCATGATCCACGAGGACATGCGCAGCTTCTACAACGGGTTTCCCCGCGACGCGCACCCCATGGCGATCCTGGGCAGCGTGGTGGGTGCCCTCTCCACGTTCTATCAGGACTCGCTCGACGTTCGCGATCCGCGGCAGGTCGAGGTGAGCGTGCACAGGCTACTGGCCAAGCTCCCAACCATCGCGGCCTACAGCCACAAGAAGTCGATCGGTCAGCCGCTCATCTATCCGCGGAACGACCTCTCCTACTGCGAGAACTTCCTGCAGATGATGTTTGCCGTGCCGTGCGAGGAGTACCACTGCGATCCCGACTTCGCCGACGCGCTCGACATGCTGCTGATCGTGCACGCCGACCACGAGCAGAACTGCTCCACCTCCACGGTGCGGATGGTCGGTTCGAGCGATGCCAACCTCTTCGCCAGCATCTCCGCCGGCATCTCAGCCCTCTGGGGGCCGCTCCACGGCGGCGCCAACCAGGCCTGCGTCGAGATGCTCGAAAAGATAGGGGCCGATGGCGGCAATGTGAAGAAATACGTTGACCTCGCCAAGAAGAAGGATTCGGGCTTCCGCCTCATGGGCTTCGGCCACCGCGTCTACAAGAACTACGACCCCCGTGCGAAGCTGATCAAGGCCACGTGCGACAAACTCCTCGCCAAGCTCTCGCTGAGAGATCCGATCTTCGACATCGCCCAGCAACTTGAAGAGGTGGCCCTGGCCGACGAATACTTCATCGAGCGGAAACTCTACCCCAACGTTGACTTCTATTCGGGGGTCATCTACCGGGCGATGGGCATTCCGGTGCAGATGTTTACTGTGTTGTTCGCGATGGGACGGCTGCCGGGCTGGATCGCCCACTGGATCGAGATGCACCACTCGCCGACGAAAAAGATCTGCCGTCCGCGACAGGTCTACACCGGCGAAACCCTCCGCGAGTTCGAGCCGATCAACAAACGCGGCTAGGTTCACAGCGTGCCCGGCCTGAATGAAGCCGTCGCTGACGGGCCGCATTGGTTCGCCCGGTCGGACTCCCCGAACACGCTCCGCTCGCACGGCGGCTCGGCGACCGCGTCGGCGACGATGGTGCGCCTGCTGCGCCGAGGCGCCTGACGCTCGCTTCGGTGTCCGGGGAGCCCGCCCTCGTTGGTTTGCATGGCAGGATGCCATGCGCAGCACCAGCAAACTGCGTTTGCCAAGAAAAAATCGCACGATGCGATGTTTTTCGTGAATACAGCTCGCTTCGGTGTCCGGGGAGCCCGCCCTCGTTGGTTTGCATGGCAGG
>CANHCU010000006.1 GCA_947459185.1 Planctomycetaceae bacterium
CGGAACGACCGCTCGCCCACGACCGCCGTATTGCTCGTCCCGTCCGGGATGTCAGCGATCAGTTTGGTTTGGTCTTGCTGTTCCGGTAGAAAACCCCGTCCCCGTCCACCCCCGGCTCGCTCGTCCCGAAAACCCCGACACAGTTAGCCGAGGCGACCTCGCAGACGGTGGCGATCGGGGTGCCATTCAGGTCGTACTTCTTGGCCGTCCACGTCAGGCTGGTGTTGTCCGAGGGGCAGTTGTAGGTCCGGATGAACTGGACTCGGCCGCTGGCGTTGGCGGGGGCTTCGATGGGCTGGTCGAACTTGATCGCGTTGTGCACCGACTGCTGCTCCATGTTCGGCAGGAGGAATGCCGCCCAACCCCACCCTGGTCCGGTGTCGTTCCCGGAACCGTCGACGCCTGACACATAGCCAGGCGGCAGCGTCCGCTTCGCGTCGGCGAACAATTGCACGCCGAGCCCGACCTGCTTGAGATTGTTGCTACACGACGAACGCCGAGCCGACTCGCGGGCCGCTTGAACCGCCGGCAGGAGCAGGCCGACGAGCACGCCGATCATCGCGATCACCACGAGCAACTCCACAAGCGTGAAGCCCTTCAGCGACGTCCGACGACGCTATGAAATCTGGAGTCGCAAGCTCATAAAACCGCCCTCGGTGGACGTGACAATCCCATGGATCATCGCTAGCCGCAAAAGGGCTATGTTCAATAGCCCGCTGGAACGACTTCACCGCCTGCTCGTGTGCAAAGTGCTCGAAACACCTCAGGCGATGTTTCGTCGCCGATCAGTCGACACGAGCCATCCATGTTCAGAAATTGCGTGCCCACCCTATAAGGACCGATGAATCCACCGGGGCTGCCCTGCAGGCTTGGCGTGCTGGACCGGACGTGCACCAGCACGGACGAGATCGCAGGACGCCAATTCCAACTTGGTTCAGCCGAACGGTACTGAGGCGACTCCGGCGCGTACACAAGCTCCTGCCCCGGCACGACTCCAACCCAACTGCTGCGAGTGTGGCGGCTCATGCGTTCGCCAACACCGATAGTCTTGCTTGCCCCATCGCTTATCTCCGAAAGCCGAATTCGACTGTTGCGGTGAAACACGCCGTTGAATGGCTGCTCTTCGTACGCCAGCGTGCCCAAGGATCCCACATAACTGCACACGGCGGCCTGACAAATGACGGTGGGAACGCTCGCATTGGCTGGCGTCGAGCCCGAATCGGTTACATCTATAAGCTTTGGACTTGTATCACCGGGATCCACAAATACCGCGACCGGAGTCTCTCTTGCAGCCTTGTTGAGCGGGTCCGTGATCGGCAAATCAAAGCGAATGCTTTTATGGAGCGAGGACTCCTCTACAAACGGCAGGATGAATGCAAAAAAGCTCCAGCCGGGTCCAGATTCCGGCACGGCATCATTCGACCCGCCCGCCCAGCTACCGGTCGTGGTTGATTTGAAGCCTGCCGGAAAATGCCGATTGGCATCGTGGAATAAGTGCAGTGCTATACCGATCTGCTTGAGATTCGAGATACTTTGCGTGCGGCGAGCTGCTTCTCGTGCAGTCTGAACAGCTGGGAGCAGCAGGCCGACGAGCGTGCCGATGATCGCGATGAAGACAAGCAGTTCCACCAAGGTAAACCCATTACGGCCCGACCTTTTCGCCAGTGGTGGACAGACAGCCGTTATCTCGGGTCTCGCGATAGAACCGGCGTTGCTCGACTTCGCAACGTCTGTCTCAACAGCGTTGCCACCATGTGATTTGATGCGAGCCAGTCGCCACATCGACTTTCCAGCGGCCGGGCCGGCCAAGGCGGCAGCCTCAGCGGCCGAGTTTGCTGGCGAACTTGACTCGCCAATACCCCAAAGATCCCCGTTCGCTCCGTTCATCTAAGCCCTCCTCGTAGATAGCCACCAAATCAGGCCTCGCTCCCATTGAACGCGGCTTATTTGCTGGCTGGCTGTCGGGCGGTGCCCGCGGCTGGCTGGCGGATAACTCATTGCACGCGGCAGAAAACGCCGCTAGCATGGGCCAGATGGAGTTGAGAATGATTCTCAATACCATCTCGATTAAAGATATCCGTGGCTGCGAAAAATTCAATCCCTTTTTTTCGGTGCCTCAACAGATGGCCAATGCACGCTCCACCAGCGGCAATCAAATGCCCGAGGAAGACTCGACGCCCCCTCATCGTGATGGCATCCAGACCTGCCAGCTTTGCGGCATTGAAGTGGACCCGAAGGGTGTGAGACGGACCTCTTCCCTCGCTCTACTGGGCACAAAGACCGAACTCCAGATTCTCCACAACGGCGAGGTTTACCGCCTCACGCTCACGAGGTTCGGCAAGCTCATGTTGCAGAAGTGAATTCGCGACCGACTTCTGGGACGCGAGATGCCAGCTACGACGAAGCATTGGACCTGCGCGTATTCGGGAAGTTGCAGATCACCCGGGCGAGCCATGTCGAGCCAGACAAGGACGGCTGCTGGTGGGTTTCTATGCAGCCTGTTGATGGGCCGGTGCTGGGACCCTTCAGGAGTCGGACGGAGGCGTTGGAGACAGAGAGGATGTGGTTGAGTCGTCGCCAGCCCGTACCGCTCACAGATTCTGCCCCGGCTTCGCCTGCTCGACTTCGGCATCCCTGATCAGCCAATCGCCGCTTTTCTTGTGAAGCAGAGCTTTCACCGCCACCAATACGGTCGACTGACTTCCTTTCTCAATCACCTCACCCGTCACCCGCACGATCATTGCGGCGGTGGCCCTCGGAGGTTGTGTCGCGTGCTCTACGGCGACCTGCAGTTTCGTGATGACGACCTCCTTCGGCCGGACGTGTTTCAGCACCTGTTCGGCTGAGTCCCGTAGGGACCGTAGTTCTGGATCGAGAGCGGCCATGATCGTCGCCACGTCCTGTTTCTCCGCTGCACAAGCGAGCCGTGGGAAAAAGTCCTGAAGGTATTCGCGGTCCGTCACCACGAGCTGGTCAGCCACGAAAGCGCTGGTGCCTGCAACCACGAGAACGGCAGCCAATGCCAGTAGCGAAATGGTCTGCCGACGTGTCCAGATGACGAACGTGAAGATGCCGCCCAGTAGGCAGGCGGCGACAAGTGGCAGCGAGTCTTCGAACGGCATGGCTGCATCGTAGTCCGGCACGGGCCCGCCAGACGAGCCTGCCGGTACCGCAGTCTCGGCCAGTCCTACCGTCCCAGTCCTGGCGACGCAGATCGGGTCACGACCAAAGGTGCCGTCTTCCGTGATGCCCACAGCCCCCGTCCAGCAACGGCATCGCAGGTCAAAGCCATCCGGGCTATCACCGCTCGCCGAAGATCGACCTCGTGGGCCTGCTCCGGGGGGGCATGGCGGGCGTATCAGGAGGTGATCCGGGAGGCAGGGTGATGCTCGGCGTCAGCCACCGGCGCTCTCCCCTGCCCTTGCGAATGTTCGTGGTTACCGTTCGGCAGCGTTCGTAAGCTCGGCAGTCACCCGCGCTAGCACCGCCTCGCTCGCTGACGCTGGGATCCTCATGCCCGCCACGAGGACCACCGCCCGGGCGAGCAACTCGATGCGATCAGCCGAAATCGCGTCGCATTTCGCGTCGCAGCTGGACGCGACCCCCTGCTTTCCCGAGCAAAACCGCGTTCGTTCGGTTCCTGTCCCCGCCACTTTCTTCACGCCGGCAGGGCCATCCATGGCCCCGGCGGGCTGTTTTTTTGCGCGGCATCCTGCCGCGGGCCAGTGTTGGTAACTGATGCAAGTTTCGAAGAACCCGCTGCAACCTGAATGGTGGCAGCGGGTTCTGTCGTTTTGTGCGACTCCGTGCTGCCGGATGCGGACGCCTGCGGGGTCCCATTTCGCGTCGCAATGGATGCGCATTTCGCGACGCACTCTGACTGGCTCACCTGCCCCCCGTCCGCACCAGCCAAAGGGCTCGACTCGCCGCCGCAGACGACGTCCTCAAAGTGGTGGTCGCGGGACATCAGGTAGTGCTGCGCCGCCACCTTCGGTGAGTGTCCCAGCTACTGGGCGAGGTAGAGCGGCAGAGTGCTTTCGCGAAGCAGCCTCAAAGCAGTCTCACCAAACACCCGCCGCAGGAGCAAGTTCTTGGCGCTATTACCGGCCACGATGAGGTCCGCCTTCCATGCTTCCGCGTACGGCAAGAGGTCACGGTCGGCACTACCACCCGCGTGGTCCGTCTCTACGGCGCGGCCATGCGCCGTGAAGAATGCCGTGGCCTTTTCCAGCCTTCTCGCCGCAGCCCGGGTATCGTCGCCAAAGTGAACGATCCGCACAGGGGCGTCGGTATACAGCCCCGAATGCACGAAACTCTTAAACGTCTTCGCACTTTCCAGCGAGCCAGAGTAGGCAACAAGAACACGGCGGATCGGTCGGTACTGTTCCGCTACGGCGAGGATCGGCCGCACTCCGTGGGAGACGAGTCGCTCAAGCGCGTCTCGCGGCTCTGGAACCACGCCGTGTTCGAACAAACCGCGCAGGCCAAACACGCACATGTCGTGGTACCGAACGAGGTCGGCGGCGATTTCGAATGGATCTCCAGCCTCCTCGACGAGACAGTGCGTGACATGTGCGGCCCGGCAGCGGTTCCCAAACGACTCGCCAGCCGCTTGAATGTCCGCTGCAGCCCTTGCTATCCGCGTGCGCACGAGGTCAGCCGAGGCAGCGGTGACGCCGATGCCCATCGGGCGTGGACCGGTCCACTCCAGCCGAAGCGGATCGGTGATGGCGAGGCCGACGAGTTCCGCCGAATGCGGCTTCGCGATATCGATGGCCTGGCGAGTAACGCTCTCGGCAGTGGCGCTCGTGCCGAGTCCGACAAGAATGCGCTTAATCATGTGTAGACTCCATAGATTCGTTGTCGAGCAGGATCAACTCTTAAATCATCATATCGACCGCTTTTGCAGCCCCACAGCCACTTGGCCGCCTCAATCAAGCCCAGCGGAATGAGAGCCAGGGCGACCAGCTGCAGGAGATGCTCCGTCCTTCCTCCACGGCACCGACGATCGATGCGAAGTTGTCGTCGGCGACCACCATGTCGGAGGCCTCTTTTGTCACGTCGGCGCCTGTGACGCCCATGGCGATGCCGATGTCGGCGGCTTCCGGCGGTAGTTCGCGGAGTTGATTGAATCCAAACGACGTGCGGCGGCGATCGGCCTCCGTTTGGTCGAACCCGGTATCGACGCTCGTGCCGAGGCGCCCGACGATCTCCTCCAGTGAGAGCGAGTGCCAGGGAACGGCCATCGGCTCCTGCTCAACCGGCGGCACGCTGTCCACGACTGATTTCATGAGAGTTGAAAGACAAGGGCCAGGGCACCACCGATCACAAGGATCACGAGCAGGGCATCCGGCTCGATGACCGCCAGCCGCCGGTCTGCATGGTAGAGCTGCCCCAGCACGGTGATCGCGGTGGCCACAATTACCGCGAAAGCGGTGACGGCATGGGTGGGCGACACTGCCGCGAACAGGCTGCCTGGGTAGACCGCGTCGAGCGGCACGAACATGATCATGTTGAAGGCGTTGCTGCCGAACACGTTGCCGATCGCGAGGTCCACGGCACCGAGCCGGACGGCGGCCAGGGAGGCCACCAGTTCCGGCAGCGACGTGGTGACCGCCACGAGCGACGTGCCTACGAACGTACCGCCGAGGCCCGATCGCTCTGCGAGGTCAGCGGCGACTGCCGCCAATCGCGGTCCGGCAATCAGGAGCACCGCAGCTGCGACAAGAAATGCAGCCGCCGGCATCCCGACGCTCCCCGATCGCTCGGGCACGCTTTCCGCGGCGAGCCGCGCCGAGATTCGCTGGTCTATGAACAGCATCCGCGCGCCGAGCAGGTATGAGATGAGCAACGCCCAAGACCAGCCGCCAACCCCCAGAATCGTGACTGCGGGGAGCTTGCCGACCGTCAGGATCGCGATGCCTGCGAGTGCCGTGACCGCAATCGCGAGTGTGGCGGACAGCGCATGTGATGCCGCCTCGCGGGACAGCATCTTTCGCCCGTTGCGGCGGCAAATGTCTATTCCCGCCAGGATGAGCAGGTTCATGAGACTGCTCCCCAGCAGATCTCCCGCCGCAAGGTCCACATGCCCCGCCTGCACCGCCGCGATGTCAACCGAGAGTTCGGGCAACGAGGTTGCAGCCGCGAGACCGATGCTCCCAACGAGCAACCGGCCGAGGCCGGTTGCCTCGGCAATCGCGTCAGCCGCTCTCGCAAGCACGACGCCGGCGCCAGCCACGACGGCGGCGATGAGCAGGAATTGAATGACGAGAATGGTCATGAGCAACGACGAGCAATGAGATGGAAAGAACCATCTGCCGTGGCAGGCTCCATGAGTTGCACGACCCCTTGATGTCGCGTCGCGCCTCCCAACTGAAGGACCGGAGCATGGCTATTAATCTGCCGTGAGCCTCACCTGGTCAACCTACCCTGCGGAAGTGGTCACTTTGAGCAGCTCATATCGGCGTTGGGAGATCTGCTGACGGCGCCGGTCGGGTATGGGCCGAATCGATCGCGCCCCATGGGCGGATAACGATCAGGCAGTCACGAACAGGAAAACGACTTGGTCCGCGGCCTATTAGCCTCGAGGCCCCGCTCCACCTGGCCCTCGACCGCAAGAAGGGAAAGGCAGGTGTCTCGCCTATCCTTGTCACAGATGGGGCCGCGAGTTCCGCAGTGAAATCCAAGGTGTCCACGTTTCGCCAGCGACGCTTGTCGGAATGATCGGCGAGGCAACAGGAACGCTCTCATTCCGGGCAGCAGGCACCAGATTCGGCGTAGCAAAGGCGGATCTCGAGTCGCTGCTCTTCGACTTGGAGGTCAACCATCGGGATAATGAGCAAAAAGTGTTTCCAATTCCAACGCCCTACACCACTCATGAGTTAGGTACGGTCGGGGCGTACCCACACAATCGCGGAAAAACCTTCCGGCGTTTCGCGGTGCGGCCTGCTCAACGCCGTCCGTCTTGCTCAAGATGCTCGGTTCGTGGCTGATCGTGCTGTCCGTCACACCGGAAGGCAACTCGCTGTCCGCCGCAGCAGAGATCGGCGAGATTACCGACGCCAAAGCAGGGCATGAGGCCCAGTGGTGTGAAGAGTTGAATCGCTTTGCGGTGAGCATCGACTTCGAGCGTGGTGCTCCTGTGCAGGTACTCGAACGGGGATTTCCGCACGAACAGAGCATCGCAGGGGTTAACAAACGTACTCAGCAGATCTGACTGTGAGGGGTGAAATAGGGTGTTCGGGCCTGTTGAGAGTTCTGCTCGACAGTACGACACGCCGCGTTCTTCGGGATCTGCCTTGTTCTCCGCTCACGGGTTCTCCGCTCACGGGTTCTCCGCTCACGGTCAGGCAGCAGGATGTGTTGAAGCACGAGGAAGAAAGGTGTTCTGAATGCCACGGGCGAGCGGATAACGATCGGATATTACTGACACGGCTGGCATTTCTCGTGCGGTTATTACCGCGATCAAGTGTACAAGTTCGCTTTCGAGGGATACTGAATGGCACCGCTCGATCAGCAGGTTGCAAGGGCGTGGCACGCTGAGACAGTCGAAGCCGTGCTCGCAGCGTGGCGTGCGACGGCAAGTGGTCTTTCGCAGGCTGAGTGCGAGCGTCGCCAGAAGATGTACGGCCCAAATGTGCTCCCCGAGCGAGGAGCGACACCGGTCTGGAAGATCGTGTTGCGGCAATTCGCCAGCCCACTCATTTACATACTCGTTGCCGCTGCGGTTGTTTCGGCTGTGATCGGCGACCTGAAGGATGCGGCCTTTATTGCAGCCGTGCTGATGCTCAACGCAGTGATCGGAACATACCAGGAGTACCAGGCGGAACAGAGCAGCCAGGCGCTCAAGAAACTGCTACGGATGCTCGCTCAGGCGGAACGAGACGGGGTCGTGCGTGAAATTATTGCTGAAGAAGTTGTTCCCGGCGACGTTCTTTGGCTGGAGTCGGGGAACCGAGTTCCCGCGGATATTCGACTGCTTGCCTCGCAAGGTTTAGAGGCTGACGAGTCATTGCTCACCGGGGAATCGCTGGCGGTGGGAAAAGACTATGCGTGGATGGGCGACCAAGAATCGCCACTCGCGGACAGGCAGAACATGATATTTGCCGGCTCTTTGATCACTCGCGGTCGGGCAAAGGGAGTCGTGGTCGCCACCGGGACTGCCACCAGCGTTGGCCAGTTGGCTCTGGATGTGATGGGCAGCGGCGGCGGGAAGCCTCCGTTGCTGGCTCGCATGGAGCGATTCACAAACTACGTGGCCGTCTGCACTCTGGCTGCTGCTGGCGTTATCGGCACGCTGGGATTTGTGCAGGGAGGGTACACGGTTGTCGAAACCTTCTTCCTTGTGGTCGCACTGGCCGTGGCTGCCATTCCGGAAGGATTGCCGGTCGCAATCACTGTAGCGCTCGCCGTGGCGACGACACGGATGGCAAGGCGAAACGTGATTGTCCGCCAGCTCACAGCGGTCGAAGGCCTAGGCAGTTGTACGCTGATTGCCACGGATAAGACTGGCACGCTGACCTGTAATGAACTCACTGTACGCGAAGTCTGCCTTGCCGATGGTGAGGTATTTCCTGTGACTGGCCAGGGATTCGCACCACACGGCGAGGTGCAACATGCCGGAGATCGTGCTGAATTGGCCGATCACTCCCGGCTGGCGGCGTCGATTCGTGCTGCCGTGTTGTGCAACGAGGCCGATTTGCAGCACCGCAACGGCGAGTGGGTGTGGCGTGGGGATGCAGTCGATATTGCAGCACTCAGCGTGGGCATCAAGTCGGGCGTGCATCGCCAACAGATGCTCAGTGCGTTTCCACAGGTGAGCATCATTCCCTTCGAATCAGATAATCAGTTTGCAGCCTCGTTCAATCGCAACGGCGAAGCCGTCGAAGTCTTCGTCAAAGGCGCACCGGAACGCGTGCTGGACATGTGCGGCAATCAACTCACGCTGGCCGATCGGGAGCGATCGGAACGGGTGGCTGTGGGAATGGCGGCGCGCGGACTTCGCGTCCTTGCGGTGGCTAGCGGACGGCTCACCGAGCCACTACGCCCCGAGGACGTTCCGCCACAACCCGCAAATCTGACATTACACGGGTTTCTCGGGATGATGGACCCGCTGCGTGCCGGTGTTCGCGAGGCTGTGGCGGATTGCCGCCGGGCTGGTGTTTTGGTCTCCATGGTGACGGGCGATCACCGTGTCACGGCTTTGGCGATTGCTCGGGATCTTGGTCTGGCGGATCGGGACGACCAGGTTGTCACAGCCGCCGAGGTGGAAGGAACATCCACCGACCAACTAGCAGAGATGGTCCAGCGAGTACGCGTGTTCGCACGAGTCACGCCTCGTCAGAAACTGCTCATCGTGGAGGCGGCTCGCAAAGCAGGACACTTCGTCGCCGTCACCGGCGATGGCGTCAACGATGCCCCTGCACTGCGGGCAGCAAATATTGGCGTGGCGATGGGTAAGGCTGGGACAGACGTAGCGCGTGAGGCTTCGGAACTCGTGATTAGTGACGACAACTTTAGTTCTATCGTTGGTGGAATTGAAGAGGGCCGTATCGCTTATGACAACATCCGTAAAGTAATTTACCTGCTCGTATCGATGGGTGCCGCCGAACTGCTGATGGTTCTGCTGGCGGTCGTCAGTGGTCTCCCGATCCCCTTGCTTCCCGTCCAGTTGTTGTGGCTGAACCTTGTCACCAATGGGATTCAGGGCGTAGCTTTGGCGTTTGAGCCTGGCGAAGGAGATAGCCTCCGAAGAAAGCCTCGCCAGCCGAATGAACCCGTCTTTAACCAGTTGATGGTGGAACGGGTACTCCTGGCGATGCTGGTGGTCGGCGGTGGTGGCTTTGTGATTTACGCCATTGTCCTTGGCTTGGGATGGGCGGTGCCAGAGGCGCGTAATCTGTTGCTACTGGTGATGGTGTTGTTTGAGAACTTCCACGTTGGCAACTGCCGGTCGGAGACGAAGTCTGCCTTTGCCTTATCGCCACTCCGCAGCCCTTTTTTATTCTTCGGTACAATCGCCGCGTTTCTCGTTCACCTTGCGGCCATGTACGTGCCTTTTCTCCAGGAACTACTGAGCACCAGTCCCGTAGTCCCTCTGTCATGGGGCGTGGCAGTTGGTGTCAGCGTCCTGATTGTTCCGGCGGTTGAGGTGCATAAGTGGTGGTGGACAAGGCGAATCAATCGAGGTGCCGAATGAGTTCTAAGATGGAGTTGGTCGTTGGCCTGACCTGGCCCCCTTAAACAGCACCGCTTCCAGCGGGAGAATCTGGGGGCGTGACGCTGCCCCCAACTTGGTACCAGCCGGGTTGTTAGCCATGCAGGGCCGGTAGCTGGGCATGCCCAGCTACCGGCCGCGCGAATTCGAACGGCGTCTGGTTGCCCAGAGCGCCATGCGGACGCACGCGATTGTAATCGTCCCTCCAAGCTTCTGTCACGGTCCGTGCTTCATCGAGTGACAGGAACCAGTGCCTGTTCAAGCACTCGTCGCGAAGCCGACCATTGAACGACTCGATGAACGCATTGTCCGTGGGCTTTCCTGGCCTGCTGAAGTCGAGCTTCACGCCGTTGAAGTACGCCCACAGATCCAAGCTCCTCGAGATGAACTCCGGTCCATTGTCGACTCGAATCGTCTGCGGCTTGCCACGCTGTGAAGCCACCCCCTCCAAGACCCGCACAACATCGTCTCCAGTCAATCGCTGACCGACGTCGATGGCCAGGCTCTCACGGCTATGGTTATCCACTAACGTCAGCAACCGGAATCGCTGCCAGCCGACCAGCTGATCGGCCACGAAGTCCATGCTCCAACTCTCGTTGGTCTGCGCGGTCGGTGGACGTGCCTCGCGGACCGGGACGCTCTTCCGACGACGTGGCTTTCGCCGCCTGATTCGGAGGCCTTCTTCGCAGTACAGCCGATACACGAGCTTCTTGTTCACGAGCCACCCTTCACGACGCAGAAGAACCCAGAGCCGCGGATATCCGAACTGCACCCGACTGGCCGCCAGGTCTCGAAGTCGTACGCGAAGCTCGGCCCGCGGATTACGCCTGCTCCGGTAACGGTTGGTCGTTCGGGAAAACCCGAGCACCCGACAGGCTCGACGCTCGGCAACCCGGTACGCCACCTGCATCTCCCGTACCAGAACACGCTGCACCGCGGGCCTCACAGTTTTTTTGAGAGCACGTCCTGCAGCATCTTCTTGTCGAGGCTCAAGTCCGCCACCAGCTGCTTGAGCTTCTTGTTCTCCTCTTCCAAGATCCGAAGCCGTCGCAACTCGGCAATCCCGAGCCCTGCGAACCGCTTCTTCCATCGGTAGAAGGTCTGCTCGCTGATCCCGAGCTTGCGGATGATCTCGGCCACCGAAGTGCCCGACTCGGCCTGCCTCAGCGCGAACGCAATCTGCTCTTCTGTGAAATGCTTCTTTCCCATCCGAAAAACCCACCCTTTCTGGTGATGCCAAGGTTAAAAAACCTAACAACCCGGCTGGTACCAAGTTGGGGGCAGCGTCAGGCACGCTCGTAAGCCTCCGTCAGGAGGGCTCGTAGTTCGGGGCAGACCGGCACTACCCGGACGGACGACGGCTGCACCGGGAATTACGGCCCCTTGCGTGTCGGTGACTGCTCCGGCAATCGTGGCCTGTGGGGTCTGGGCGCTCATAGCCCAAGCAGCGGCCAGGAACATCATCGAGAATGTACCAAGCGAGTTAATCGCTCACTTGCATCGAGTCCATTCGATTCCAGCGTTAGTAGTCGTCCAGCGGAAAGACGCCCGCCCGGTGCCAACGCCAGAGCAGCGAGAATTGCCGGGCTACAATCCGCAGCGCCGTGGGCCAATGAATGGGCCGACGATTTTTGGCGATCCAGTCGCGGCAAACGCTGGCTCGCGCGTGGAGGGCTTCCGACTGCAGCCCAGGCATGGAGGCGTTGGCGGGCAGGATGGCGCAGAGCAGGAGTTGGAAGCGCATCATGGCGACGACGGCTTCTGGCGCATAGTGCTTCTCCCAAAAACGGACGTTGCCCTGATACACAAGCCGCAGGTTATCCACGCGATTGAGTTCGGCCTGGCTGTGTTTGCCCTGATGCCGCACGGTCGCCTCCGGGCACCAGCCAATCCGATGGCCGCGCTGGCGCGCGCGCCAACAGAGGTCCGTCTCCTCCTGGTAGAGAAAGAAGGCCGGATCTGGGCCGCCGAGTTCGTCGAGTACCTCGCGGCGAATCATCAGGCAGCAGCCGTTTACCCAGGCGATTTCGTCGCGGTCCCAGCCCGGCAGCAGCGGCAGCATGCCTTCGCCGGGGTAGAAGCGCCGGGGCGGAAAGGGAACTCGGTCGCCTTCCTGGACGCTGGGGCCAACAATCGCGAACTGCGGGTACGAGTCCAGAAAGTGCCGCAGTTGTTTGACCAGCGTGGCGTCGAAGCGGGTGTCAGGATTCAGGAACAGCACATAGCGGCCTGCGGCGCGGGCCAGGTTTTGCCGCTGAGCCGCAGAGTAGCCGAGGTTGCTGGAGTTGGCCTGCGTGCGGCCTGGCCAGAGGTTGGCCAGCGTTTCCACCGTGCCGTCGGTGCTGCCGTTGTCGGTGAAGAGAACCTCGTAAGAGACGTCACGCTGTGCGCGCAGGTCCTGGGTCAAGGCGTTCAGGACAGGAGCGGAATGGTAGGTGACGATGGCGATGGAGACGTCGGTCATAAATCAGCCCAGGTGGCGACCGCCGTGGGGACGTCGACGAATTGGCTGTGCGCCAGGCCGGGATGAGCGAGGATGCGGGCCAGGTTTCTTTCGAGCGCAGGCCGCCAGTGGGGCACGCCGAAGTCGCCGGTGCGGATCACCATGACCAGAGGTTCCCGCGTTACGTGCGCGAGTTCAGTGTCCAGGTGGTTCAGCATCGCGCGCGGGGAGAGCGAGAGATTCAATGGATAACTGCCGCGCACCAGGTAGGGTGGCCGGCGGACGGGCCGCAGACGCAGGGGCGTGGTACTGAGGGGCAGAATCCAAAGGGGCTGATCGCCTGCTTGCAACAAGTTGCCCGCGCGGGGCCGGTACGGATGCCGAGGGGCGGGGCGGTAGTCGGGGAGCCATGCCGTGGCGAGCGGGTCGTCGAAGATGGGCATGTCCGGTAGGCCTGGCTCCACGGTACATTCATAGCGAACGCCAAGGTCGATGAGGAGGCGGACGGCATCATTGCTCAGCCAGCGATCACCCATGCGGCTAGCCACGGGTGGGCGCCCGAAGTACCGAGTGAAGGCGTCGACGGCGCCGCGCAGGCAGTGCTCCAGCCACGCCACGTCGGTGAATTCGGAGTACCAACAGCCGGCGGGGTTCTGGCGGCAGAGGTGCGTGTGAATCCCCGCATGGTCCTGATGGCGCTCCATGCTGGCCATGAGAGCCGGGAGCGCGTGCGGGACGAAGTCGATGCGGCCGAAGAGCTTTTCCACCTGCGGGTCCAGGCGTAGGAACCAATTCAGCTGCACCGGCGTCCCCGTGCGCCGTGCGGCTTCGACCCGCCAGACGGCAATTGCCTCAACGGCGGCTTGGGTGCCGAGCCAAGGGTCCGTCTCGCCGGCCCGGCGTTCGTCCGGTTCGACGTCGAGCATCAACACAATCGGTCTGCGGTACGGCATCTCTCGATGATAACGGTGCGGTGTCCTTAGAGTCATGTTACGCCGTACTCTTTTGCAAGCGGCCTTCGCTCCAACGCGACGGAGACCGAATGTCGTATTCATTCTAATGAACCAATGGCGCGCGAAGGATAGCCCGATCAATGGCACTTCCGCAACGGTCTCCCGGCTGACGAGCGCCTCGTGAGCCTCCGGGGGAACGGCCTGGGCGGCTGCGCCTACTCCCGGGTCAAGCGCCGAGGGTCTCTTGTTCAAACGGTTATCCGGAAGCGGGCGGGCTCATGACGCTGCGAACGATGCCGTCGCCCCCAACATCGCCTTTGCCGAGGCGGCTGACGATGACGTGCCATTTTAAGGCGGGCTTCCTCGGCCTGCCGTTCGGCGGGTGACCCGTCGGGCCCTTCGGGTTGATCTCTCGCGGCGCAACGGGGTGTGGATGTCGATCACCGGCACTCGTCGGGGCCGAGCGCAACACGCCCGCGCCTCGTCATCGGCGAGCGAGATCCGCCACCTGTGCGTCGGTGAGAGCTGCCGCGTAGATCCGCACGTCGTCGATCACACCATCCATGAACTCGCCGGCCCCTGTGTCGCCGATCCGGAGCACTCGCCCCGCCTGCAGCAGCTTTGGCTGGCCGCTGAACGGAATCACCTTCTTGTGATCGCCGTCGAGATAAAGGCGACATTCATTCTTCGTGCCGTCGATGACGAACGTGATGCAATACCACCGTTCGAGGTCAAGGTCGCCACCCTGACCGTTCGTACCCACGTCGCCCTTGTAAAAGTTTACCTTGGTCTCGATCCATCGGCTTCCATCGCCGATGTCGCCATGCACTTTGTCGGTGTTGACTTTCATGTCGAAGAGATTCGCCCCGCCCTGCCGTGTGCCGACGATGCCGGAGAAAGTGGGCGGTTTCGTGAGCCACACCCAGGCCGACACCGTGAACGTTGACAGCTCCAGGTCGGCTGCGTGGGGAACCTCGACGTAGTGCCGTCGGCTGCGATCGAAGTGCAAGCCGCCGCCCATCTTCCCGGCATGCGGCGTGGCACCGTGCACAGTGCCATGGTGCGTGCCCCTGGCATCTCGGCCTTCAGCCCCTGCCTCGTCGAAGGTCCAGTGGGCGACCGGCGTCGGCATGTCGGTCTCCGCCAAGCAGATCCGAGGACCGACCACCAGACCACAGGCGGCCACGACGCCGCAGAGCATCGTCATACGCATGAAAGACCTCGAAATGAGAACTGTTTGAAAGCCCACACGCACCATCAGGCAAACACTGCCTCTACCGACTTTCCCTTGCCGTCTTCGGTGGCGTAGAACGGCCTGCCCTCGATCTCGTAGACCGTCTTCGGGCTCACGCCCATGGCCGTGAAGAGCGTGGCATGCAGGTCCGTGATCGTGACGGGATTCTCCACCGCCATGCAGGGCCGCTCGTCGGCGGTTTTCCCATACACGAAGCCCTTCTTCATGCCGCCGCCGAAGAGCACCACGGTCGATCCGCCCGTGAAATGCCGGTGCTGGCCGTAATGATTGGGCAACTGCAAAAAATCCTTGGGTGAACTGGCCTGATCGCTGGCCTTCGACCCCGGCTGACCTTCGGTGATCATGTCGCGGCTGAACTCGCTGGCGATCACGACGAGCGTGCGATCCAGCAGGCCTCGGGTCTCCAGGTCGCGAATGAGCGTGGCAATGGGCCGATCGATCTCCTTGTGGAGTTTATCCACGGTCTCGTGACCGCGGTCATGCGTATCCCAGTGGACGAAGGGGATGTATTCGGTCGTCACTTCGACGTAACGGGCACCGTTTTCGACCAGACGGCGGGCGAGCAGGCAGCCGCGGCCGAATCTCCCGGTGTCATACCGCTCCCGGACATCCTTCGGCTCGAGCGTGATGTCGAAGGCTTCGCGTTCCTTCGCGCCGAGGAGCCGATGAGCATTGTCGAGGCTCCGTAGCATCGACTCCTGGTGGTAGTCGCTGGTGAATTCCGCATGCGGGGCGGCTTTCGCCAGTTTCTTGAAGTGCTCGTAGCGGCTGGCAAAGCGGCGGGCATCCATTCCACTGGGCGGTCGGACGGCAAGCGCAGCCTGTTCCGGGAAAGGGAGATTCATCGGCCCGAACTCGCTGCCGAAGAACCCGGCCGTGATGAAGGCCTTGATCTCCTCGTTTTCGCCGATCCCCTCGAGCCGCTGGCCGATGTTGACGAAGGCCGGCATCACCGGGTTTCGCGGGCCGAGCACCCGGCTCATCCAGGCGCCCAGGTGCGGACATGCCACCGTCTGCGGCGGCACGTAGCCCGTGTGCCAGTGATATTGATGCCGCGAGTGCAGGATACTGCCCAGGTCGGGCTGCACGTGGGAGCGGATCAGCGTGGCGCGGTCGAGAACGCTGGCGATCTCCGGCAGACCGTCGCAGATATGGACGCCGTCGATCGCCGTCGGAATCGCCGGAAACGTGCTGATCACGTCAGCCACGGCCAGCCCCGGCTCGAACGGCTTGTATTTCTTAGGGTCGAACGTGTCAGGTGCGGCCATGCCGCCGGCCATCCAGAGCACGATGATCGCATCGGCCTTCGCGGCGGGATGAATGATCGTCGCGGCTTCGGTGCCGGCCCTCGCTCGTGGCTCAGGGAGCGCGAGCGTGGCCGTCGCCGCCGTGGCGAGGGATCGAAGCAGTTCACGACGGGATTGCATGAAGGTCTCCTAACGAATGAGCTGAAACTCGGGAAGCATGACGATTGCCCAGAGGCAGTCGGCCACGCTTTCCTTGGTCGGTGTCGTACCCAGCAGGTCGCGGACTGCCGCTGCCTCGGCCGCGGTGGGCGGCCGTGCGAGGGCAGCGGCGAACATCCACTCGAGAATGGCATCGGCTCCTGGGCCGTGGGCCTTGATGATCGCGGCACCGCCTCGGACGAATTCGCCTGCCAGCGTCTGCTCGTTGGCCAGCTGGATCGCCTCGAGCGTGGTGAGGTCGGTCGGCCGCGATGTCACCACCTGATCGCGGTTGGGCCGACCGAGCGCAGCCATGAGAGCCGTCCCCTTCACGAGCACGGCGCGGACCATCGGCAGCGAGCCGGGGACCGAGGCGACGAGCACCTGCCGCTCAAATGCGGCCAGGCCCGCCTGCCATGTCTCCTGGGCTTTGACGACGGCGGCTGGCGCCCAGTCGGTCGGCTGTTTGTCTTTGGCGAACTGGCCTTTGCCATCGGGGGCGGCGGCGGTCCACTGCCACGAGTCGTCCGTGGCGACTGTCACGTCCGCTCCATCGATCAGCCGGCCCCGGATCTCGACCCTCAGGGCAGCGGGTCCGCCAGCGACGCCGTTGGCGGCGGTGACGACGACCTCATTGGCACCCTGCCTGAGGTCGCTCGTCACCAGTTCCGTCACCGGTTGCGTCCATTCGGTGCTGGCTACAATCCGCTTCCCGTTCACGAACAGCACCGCCGCATTGTCGGCGGTCAGCACCGCGACGGCATGCGCCGGAGCGGACTTCAGGCTGAAACTCTTGCGGAACGTGAGCTTTTCTTCCGGCGGCGAAGCTGCCAGATCGTTCGACCAGATCCAGCGGGCCACCGGATCGGTCAGTCCGGGTTCGTCGTCGCGCCGCGTGAACCGCACGACCTCCACATCGGGCCTCTTCGGAGCGGTGTCGGTCAGGTGCCAGACGGCGTCGGTGAACTGCTCGGCCGACATCCGGCGCGGCAGTGGTCCCATGAAGACATAGTCAGCGGCCTGCGGCTGGCCTTGGACCGCGGGCGTCGCGGCCCCGTAGGCCTCCGACGTGCAGATCGTCTCGAGCACATGCTTGACATTCCACTGGTGCGTCACGAGTTCGCCGGCCAGCTGTTCGAGCAGATCCTCGCTCCACGGCCGTGCCCGAAGGCTGTCGATCGGATGCACGAGGCCACGGCCCATCAGCCGCTGCCAGAGCCGATTGACCAGCGTGCGTGAGAGCCAGCCGTTCTCCGGTTTGGTCATGATCGCGGCGAGCTGTTCCAGCCGTTTCGAGGGCGGAGCGGCGGCATCGACCTGCCCCAGCTCCTCGAAAAGCCACGCCGGGCTGGCGATGACTCCCGTCGCCTTGTCACACCGGGAGAGCTCCAGCGGCTTCTCCGTCGCGATGGCCGCCAGGTCGTAGGTCTGTTTCAGTGTCCAACGGTCGACGAAGCTGTCGTGGCAACTGGCGCATTTGAGGTTGATGCCGAGAAACGTCTGGCCGACGTTCTGCGCAAACTGGATCGGCACCGTCTGGCTGGAGTTGACCTCGCCCCGCCAGACGATGCCGTCGATGAATCCCCGCGATGCATCGGTAGGCGCGATCAGTTCACGCACGAATCGGTCATACGCCTTGTTGTCCACGAGCGACTGATGGAGCCAGCCGGTGATCTGTCGGCGTCCTCCGGTGATGAAGCCTGTGCCGCTGGAGTCGTTCCGGAGAAGATCGTTCCAGAAGGTCATCCAATGCTCGGCGTAGGAGAAGGCATCGTCGAGGAGTTCCCGAACGAGCGCGGATCGCTTGGATGCGGTCGTATCGGCGACGAATCGTTCCACGCGGTCGGGATCAGGCAGCAGGCCGACCAGATCGAGCGTCACACGGCGAATGAAGGTGCGATCGTCGCACCGCGGCGGCCGGGCGATGCCTCGCTCCTGCCAGAAGCCGTCGACGATCCGGTCGATGGGATTGGTCCGACCGTTCTGCGCAGGCGGGAGGACCACGGCCTGCAGACGCAGCGGAGCCTCGTAGCCCGTGCCCTTGAAGGCGAAGCCGTCCTCCCATGGAGCCTTCTCGTCGATCCAGGTCCTGAGCACGGCCACGGCCTCTGGCGGAAGAGGCGGCCCTTCGCTCGGCATCCGAACATCGGGGTCGGAACTCGTGATCCGGGCGATGATCTCGCTCTCGGCCGCCTTGCCAGCCACGAAGCCGGCGGTGCCCGAATCGCCGCCGGCCAGCATGGTCTCACGCGTGTTCAGTGAGAAGCCGCCCTGCCGGGCGTCGCCTGTATGGCACTTGCCGCAGTGCACGCGGAGGACCGGCACCACATCGTGTGCGAAGTCGACGGCAGGGCTTGGCGTCGCGATCCCTGCAATGGCGAGCGCGATCACGATCGGCCAGACGTCCCGGCCTGGCGGCGCAGCCGTCGAGGCAGCGGCGGTGAAGATCCAGACGCAGCAGCGAAACAGGGTTGTAGAGATTCTCATCTTTGACACTCGTTCGACTGTTCCATCAACGCACGTCAGTTTAGCGTCGTCAATGACGATGCTGCCGGTCGGCAGCGTCCCTCGAACGGCTGCGGAACGTTAGCACCGCAGGCCCGGTCGCCGCCGCGCCCCCCTGGGCGAGGCCTATTGCTAACGTTTGCCGCCGAAACACCTTCCTGTCAACCGCGAAAAAGCCGAAAAACTGACGTAGATTCGGCTCGGGCTTTATTCCGCACCAGGAGCATGCATCGATGGCACGTCGTTGCACTCACGCCGACCGGCCGACAACCATCCGCCTCGGGCTCGTGATCTGCCTCGCCGCCATGACCCTGAGTGGCTCCGCAGAGGATCGTGCGATGGCAGAAGCCGATGATGCCGGCGCGATCGAGCGATTCGTAAACAGTTCTTGCATGAATTGCCATGACGGCCCGGCCGCCGAAGCCGGTCTCGATATGGAGCCGCTTCTGACCGCCCTCGGCCGGCCACAGGCTCTCGATTCCCATGAAATGAGCCAGTGGGAGCGGGCCTTCGAGCGGGTGGAACGCGGCGAGATGCCTCCGGCCGACGCGGAGCAACCGGCGGCCGACAGCCGACGCGGGTTCCTCGCCGCCTTGGCAGCGGACCTGGCAGTCCGCAGTCGGGCGGTACAGATTGCCGAGGGCCGCACCGCGTTGCGGCGGCTCAACCGGGTTGAATACGAGAATACGCTGCGGGATCTGCTGGAGATGCCGGCACCTTCGGTGCAGGATCTGCTGCCGGATGATGCTTCGACCGCCGGCTTCGATACGGTGGCCGTTGGACTTGGCACCTCGGCGATGCATCTCGTTGGGTATCAGGAGGCTGCCGAGCGAGCCCTGCGGGCCGCCGTGCCCGACCGACCTTTTGCCACACTGCAGTGGTCGGCGACTGGGCGGGAGATCTTCGAGCGACAGGCCGAAGCCTACACGGCGTGGAATTGCTGGCTGGTCGAAGACGGGCTGGCCGCACCGTCACGCCTGCGGCCGCCCTACAACACCGTGGCGACTCCTGCAGCGCCGGCAGACGGGTGCTATCGCGTGCGTGTTCTCGGCAACGTGATCAATACCGAAGGCAAGCCGCTTCCGGTCAGCTTCTCGATCACCCGCGAAGGGAGCGGTGAATCGGAAACAGTCCTCGCGTGGCGAGACCTCCCGGCCGATGAGCCGAAGACCATCGAAGTGGATCTCGTCCTTCGCAAGGGGCAGCGGGTCGACGTGCTCGGCTGGACGCTGCCAGACTGGGGCACGGTGAGGGGGAAGACGAAGGAGCAAACGGCCGAGGCCCAGGGGCTTCCGGCCCTCGTGGTGCGGCGGCTCGAGATCGAAGGCCCGCTCGACAGCTGGCCGCCAGCCAGCTACCGCACACTCTTTGGTGATCTGCCGCTGGCCCCCGAATCGGTGGCCAAGGCGATCGCGACGGGCATGGCCCTGCCCAAGGTAAACGAACGCCGCGATGACAAGGCCTGGCAGGCCGACCCGCTCGTGCCAGTGCCTATCGATGCGAAGGCCGACGCCACGAGACTGCTCCGACGGTTTCTGCCGCGGGCGTTCCGGCGGCCCGTGCCCGAGCCGCTGATGGCGGCGTACGTGGCCGAGGCCCATGCGGCGATCGACGACGGCCTGCCGTTCCACGACGCGATGCGTGAGACCTACCGTTCGGTGCTCTGCTCGCCGCATTTCCTCCTCTTCGCGGAGCGTCCCGGCCATCTCGATGGCCATGCGGTCGCCACACGGCTGGCGTATTTTCTCTGGCGTGGTCCTCCGGACGATCAGCTCACCGCGACCGCCGCGGCCGGGAAACTCGCCACCGCGTCTGGATTACGGACCGAGGTGGAACGGATGCTCGCCGATCCGAGGGTCGGGCGGTTCGTCGAGGATTTCACCGGCCAATGGCTCGACCTGCGAAAAATCGATGCCACGACGCCCGACGCGAAGCTGTATCGGGAGTTCGACTCTGTCCTGCAGAAGAGCGCGGTGCAAGAGACGCAACTCTTCTTCGCAGAGCTGCTGCGGTGCGACGGCAGTGTGCTCGACGTGGTCGACTCGCGGTGGACGATGCTCAACGAGCGGCTGGCGCGTCACTACGATCTGTTTCTCGAATCACCCGCCGGCCTGAGGTCGCCGGAGAAACGAACGCCGCTCGTGATTGGTGGCGAACTGCGGCGTACGACGCTTCCCCCTGCCAGCCGCCGCGGCGGCGTCCTCACGCACGCCAGCGTGCTCAAGGTGACCGCCGACGGCACTCGCACGAGCCCGGTGGTCCGCGGGGCCTGGGTGTGCTCACGAATTCTCGGCATCGAACCGCCGGCGCCGCCAGCGAACGTTCCCAATATCGAGCCCGACATCCGGGGCGCGACGACGATCCGCGAGCAACTCGCCCGTCATCGCTCAGACGCCAGCTGCGCTTCCTGTCACAGGCTGATCGATCCGGCGGGATTCGCGCTGGAGACGTACGACGCGATCGGCGGCTGGCGAGATTTTTACCGAACAGCGGCCAAGCCAGGCCACAACGCCCTTCTCGCCAACTACGGGCGGTGGGTTCCGCGTGGCCCCGACGTTGAGCAAGGGGATCGGATGCCCGACGGTCGGCCCTTCGCCGACATCGACGACTACAAGCGGCTACTCCTGGAGGATCCCGATGCCATCACGCGGAATCTGGCCACCAAGCTCGTGACATTCGCCACCGGTGCGCCGATCCAGTTCGCCGATCGCGACGAGATCGACGCCATCGTCGTCGGCATGAAATCGCAGGATTATGGCCTGCGGACGCTGGTCCACGCGGTCGTCCAAAGCCGGATGTTTCAGGAGAAGTGAAGTCATGAGTCACCACCACGAAGTGATCGAGAGCCACGGGCATTTAGCGGTCTGTCCGCCCGTGCCGTGGACCACGCCGCCAACGCAGCGGCCGTTCGCGCGCCGCGACATGCTGCGGGCTGGTGCGGTGGCCATCGGGTTGCCACTGCTCGATTTCTTCTGCGGTCGGCGTAACGCCATGGCCGCGGATCGCGCGGCGAATCCGCGACGCCTGCTGCTCGTGGGCCGGCCGCTCGGATACCACGCACCTTTTCTCTTTCCCGAAAAGCAGGGCCTCTCCTACGAGGCAACCCGTTATCTCGCCCACCTGGAGCCCGTGCGCGGCGCCTTCACGGCGGTGTCGGGCATCTCCCATCCGGGGCATAGCCATCACCATTCCGAACCAGGCCTGTTCACCGGTGTCGACTGGGAGAGGATCGCGCATCCGGATCGAGAGTTTCGCAATTCCGTCTCCCTCGACCAGTTCGTGGCAGAACGCATCGACGCCGAAACCCGGTATCGCAACCTCGTGCTGGGCAAATCGAACTGGCCGACGTCGTGGACCGCGAAGGGAGCGGCGGTGCCGCCTGAAAACCGGCCGACGGCGGCGTTCCAGATGCTCTTTCTGGACGGGGATCCAGGCGGGGTGGCTGCGGAAATGCGACGGATTTGCCACGGCCACAGCATCCTCGACCGGGTGCGCGAAGAGGCGAAGACGCTCGGCCTCGATCTCGGAGCCGACGATCGGAGGCGGATCGACCTCCTGTTTTCCTCGATCCGTGAGGCGGAGCACGTGCTGGCCCGTTCCGAGTCGTGGGCGTCTTCACCAAAGCCGAAGGTGAATCTTCCGACGCCCACACGGGACCCGTCCGCGGCGGAGGTCACCGAGCGGGAGCGGCTCTGGTTCGACATCGTGCGACTGGCCTTCGCGACCGATTCCACACGGGTGATCCTGCTCTCCTTTGGTGAGGTGGGTACGCCGAAGGTGCCGGCTGACGTGAATCCCGAGCTGGTGGGCAATCACCACGACAGCTCTCACCACGGACTCGACGAGAGCAAGATCGCCAAGCTCGCGACGATCGAAGACATTGAGATGCACGAGTTTGGAAGGTTTCTCGAGTCGATGCAGACGACGGCCGAAGGGGACGGAACGCTCCTTGACCATACGGTGGTCGTAAGCGCGAGCAATCTTGGCAACGCCAGCGCCCACTCGAGCCAAAACCTGCCGGTGATCGTGGCTGGGGGCGGGCTGAAGCACGTTGGACACCTCGCCTTCGATCGCACGAAGAACCAACGGCTGTGCAATCTCTTCGTGCGAGTAGCGCAGCAGGTCGGCGTCGATGCCGAGTCGTTCGGCACGAGCGACGGCATTGTTTCGGAGCTCTGAAGAACAGGGTATCGGTCGACTTTCCAAAAAAGCCGAATTGACGTCACCTCAGCCAACGTCCGGTGACCAAAGACGCCTGCACCACGTCGATAAACCTCGGGCGTGCTCTCCACGACAACGACCGGCGCTCTCCCCTACCCTCGGGGACGTGCGTGGTCGCTGTTCAGAGGCATTCGCAAGTTCGGCAGTCACCAGCGATAGCACTGCCTCCCGCTATGACTCGGGAATCCGCATGCCCGCCACGAGAGCGACCGCAGGAGCGAGCAACTCGATGTTGCAGAGCATCGGCAAGGCGAGCCGCGTGTTTGAGCTCGGCGTGTGGCAAGGAGGGAGCGCCGCGCGGTGGGCGCTGACAATGCGCCTCACTCGCTACGTCGGGATCGACTGCCGCAGCGTTGATCTGCTTTTTGCAGAGAGTCTGCGGCGGCATCCGCGATGGGGCGCCGTGCGTCTCCATGGCAATATCCCGCAGGCCGATCGGGAATCGCTTCGTCGCATCGCCGACGAGGATTTCGACGGACCGCTGGATGTGGTCGTGGATGACGCCTCACACATGTACGCTGACTCACTGGCATCTTTCGACACCCTCTTTCCGAGGTTGCGTCCTGGGGGCATATACCTCATCGAGGACTGGGCATGGGCACATCGCCCCCGCTCTCAGGGCCCTGACGCGTAGTGGGCGAATGAGCCAGCCCTGTCGAACCTCGTCATGCGGCTGGTCATCCTCTCGGCCTCGCGGTTCGACTTGGTACCGAGCATCCTCATCCGGCCTGGCTTCGTGGCTGTCACGAACGGAAGGGTTGAGATTGGCGACGACTTCGACACGGATCGCCTCATCGTTGCGCGCGGACGGAAGCTGTCGCTTCTCTGATCGACCTGCCCGCGTAAGCGAGGCCACATTCAACGCGACCGGTAGGCCAAAGCGCTCATCGACGAACTCAAGAGCGACGAGCCGAGCACAATCCCCGGGACGAATGGCAACGGGGCCCGGGGCCTACGCACGGAACAGATCGTTACCCCACAAACTCCCACACGGGTCACCATTTTACGATTCCTCGCATCACTTTGAAGCCACCAACAAGCGTTGAACCTCCATATTCCTTGGCCAAACGGAGGAGGGTTTTGTGAAATCCGCAATTGGGAAATGTGGATTCGACTTTGGCTATAGCGGATCTGGGTATTCCCTTGCGGCACCAACCTTGCGTTGCGTCTATCCAATCGGCTTTACGGCATGCCTCAATGACGTCCGCGTGCATTCCTTCGTACTTGAACACCTTGTGGTGCCAGTGGATCGCGCCACGTAAAGCGTCTGGGTCCAATCCCCAACCGTTTTTATCGTTGTCCCTGAGAGCGACAGTTTCTGAGGGCTCCAAATAAGCCAATTCCTGATCTGTCCAAAGCCCGATGTCGTGATAGACGAACGCGGTTTCCACCATCTGCTCGTGTTCAGCCGCGTTGTCCAGAAAGTGCATGGCGTATGTGATGCAACGGTACACGTGGTTTCGATAGCCATCAAAGTCTTGGCCAATCAGAGTTCGGTACGGTGCGAACAACTCTTCAACACGGGGGCGTTCAATCTTGATGGTGCTGTCAAGCAAGATACATCTGCTTTCTTGGAGTACACTCCGGCATTATTGAGAACGACCGCGATCAGTGGCTCGCGATCTAAAGATTCGCCACACCACCTGGGTTCATCACGATTCCACAGCATCGCGTGGTTAGAGCATCGCTGCCAACATCGCCCCGCCAACGCTCGCCTCGAAAAGGATACCAACCACATTGTGCCACGACCGGCTCCCGTCGACGGCCAAGGACAACACTCGGGCCGCGGCCGCAGCGCACCAAGCGGCACCCACGACGGTGAAGGCAGAAGGAGATTGGGCTACGAAGCATCCAGTGCCGAGGCACAGGAAAAACCCGCCGTATGTGGCGCGGACTTCGGAAACGCCGAGCGGCCCCTGCGTACCAACGCCCAGAACTCGACAAACGGCAGCGGGAAAAAGCATGCCGAGGCACCCGAGCAATGCGGTTACGAGGGCTCCACAGTTCGCTAAAAGCATCATCTTAAGCCGCCACTTTCGTCGCTCCCACCAGTGGTTTGCGAAGCGGTGAAATACGCTTCACATGCTGGAGAACCCTCCGCAGGCATCACGCTCGATCACTTTCAAGTTTCACCGCAGCATCCAGATCGATCAACCTCGGTTCCCGCTGACCTGCCCCCGGAATACGGCACTCCAGTCAGAGAGAGCATCCGGAGTGGTGAGTCACGGCCCGGCTTCCCCGATTTCCGCGGAAAACCCGACCACGGCAACGCAACTGTGAGCGAGTTAGGATAGCGAATCTCCCCGAACATCCGAGCCGCTTCGCTGCTTACCCCCGGCAGCCCACACTATTCGTGCGACGATGATCAGTCCACTGAACTCTGTCGCAGACTCGAACATTCCTCGACCTCGCTTCAGCGTGATCGTGCCGGTCTTGAACGGGGCCCGCTGGTTGCCCGATACGCTTGCCGCGATCGAGTCCCAAACATTTCCGGCGGAGGCCACCGAGGTTCTGTTCATCGACAATGGCTCCACCGATGACTCGGTAGCGATTCTCATCCGCCACCCTCGCGTCCGCGTGCTCCACGAGCCTCGTCGCGATCCATACCTGGCTCGGAATCGTGGCATCGAAGCGGCTAGCGGCGAGTACCTCGTCTTCCTGGATGCCGACTGTCCTCCGCACGTCGACTGGCTCGCCGAGTTCGACCGGTCGATTAACCAGGCGCCGGCCGACGTGCTCGTCGGCACTCTGCTTCACCCCGCCAAGTCACCCCTGATGCTGAAGTGCTACGAGGCTTACTACAACACGAAGATCGCGTGGCTCTTCGCACACGGCCGGACGGCGAACTTCTTCGGGCATGCCGGAAACATGGTCGTCCGCCGCGACATATTCACCGATATCGGCTTGTTCGAAGCGATGCCGATCGTTGGAGATACCGAGATCATCCACCGGCTGCTGCACAGCAGGGCGGACGCGGTCATCCGTTTCGTGCCCCGGGCTCGGGTCGTGCACGCCGAGGTCGACTCGGTCGGTGCCCTGATGGCCAAACTGTACGCGATCGGCATGTACACCCAGAACCTCGTGCCTCGAGGCGGATACCGTCCCGTATCGCTGCAGGACAAGGTCTGCATCGCAGCCAACTCCATACGATCCCTGCCACTCGGGCTGCTCGGTGTAGTCCCCCTGGTCACGGTGCTCGGCTGCGGATGGGCGGTATACCTTTCGGGGCGGCTCACCGCGGCCCTGAACGCACTCACGGCGAGGCGGGGTGCCTGACGATTCGGTCCAGAGGTCCGGCAGCCCCCGCCGTAGGATGACAGACCTCTCACAACCCCCGTTTGACAGTGTCGCATCAGCGACCGCAGGACGCATGGTATGCAGGGTATCCGTTACGTCAGCGAGGCTCCCACGACAGGCTTCGGCCGCGCCGCGAGGGAATACATGCGGCAGTTGGCCGCGCGTGGCATCCCGCTCACTTGGACGCCGATGGTCCCCGGACGAGGATGGGGACGGTCGCTCGAGCCCTTTCTCGGGCGGGACTGGCCTGACGAGACCTTCGGCCCGTTGACGAACCGTCCGATCGAATACGACACGGTGATCCTTCATCTCCAGCCAGACGACATGCTGCGCTGGCGGATCGAGGAGCCCACCCGAGCGACCATCGGCATGACTTCGTGGGAATTCGACCGCGTGCCGGGCCACTGGCCCCGCATCCTCAACTCGCTGCGAGGCGTGGTCGTGCCGTGCCGATGGAATAACGCATCGTTCTTGGCCGGCGGCGTCAGCGTCCCGATGGCGGTGATCCCCCACCTCGCCCCACCTCTACGCCCGGGGCCGTCGCTCCATCTGCCCGGCGTGCGAGATGACGACTTCGTGTTTTATTCAATCGCGGCCTGGAGGGAACGGAATGCGCCGCATCTCGCCCTGGAGGCATTCCTGCGTGAATTTTGCGGAACGGACCGTGTGGCGATGGTTCTCAAGACATCACGCATCAACGAACGCCGCCCGTACCGTGGCTTCTTCAATTATCACGTTCGCCGCCACTTCGATACCACGCTCCGGCAGGTCACGGCCATCCGTCGCCGGTGCGAGTCGGACGCACGGACAGTCGTGCTGCTGGACGACCTCGACGACGCGGGGATCGCGGCACTGCACGCCCGCGGCGATGCTTATGTGTCGCTGACACGCACCGAGGGATGGGGCCTCGGCGCGTACGAAGCCGCCTGGGCGGGCAATCCGGTCATCATCACTGGCCATGGCGGTCAACTCGACTTTCTCCCGCCACACGAAACACTCTTCGTCGATCATGCGACGGTGCCGTTTCACGACCCGTTTTTCCATCCGTCGGAGCCCCTGAACCGCCTTGGCGTGACGTGGGCGAATCCCGATGTCGCGATGGCGGGGAGGCTCATGCGTCTCTTGGCAGCCGACCCAGCTGCCGCGAGACAGCGCGGGGCCGTCCTGCGTGCGCACGTCGAGGAGCGATTCGCGTCAGCCCCGGTGATGAATCGACTCCTGGACTTCCTGAACCACACATGCGGGACATGACCCGGAATCGATCGCGAGAATCAGCCATGGCGCCCGACACGAAACCGTCGCTCCTTTTCCTCTCCCCGTGCACGCCACGTGATGGGCACACGGGGCTGGCGATGAGGGCGTTGGCCACGTCGCAACACCTCAGAAGGCGACATGACGTCGAGGTCGCCGCAATTGACAGCTTCGGTAGCGATTTCGGCACGCGGCTCCGCCGATGCGTTCGGTTCTGGGCTCCGGCGATCGCGGCGTACCTCCCTGGGGCACCGTCGGACTGGACGGCAGCCAACGCACCCACGGTCGCCGCGGTAACCCGCCGCAATTTTGATCGCGTGCACGTGTTCCGGCTCGCCATGGCTCCGTGTGCCAGTGCGTTTTTCGGCAGGTGCCGATGCGACCTCGATCTCGACGAGTTGGAATCATGGACGCGGCGAGACATCGCCGCGTTGGCGCACCGCAACCGGCACTACGGATTGGCGGCGGCGCTGTCCAGCGAGGCGGCGTTCTACGAACGCGCCGAGCGCGAGTGGCTGCCGCGATTCGACAGGGTCTTCACCGCTTCGCGGGCCGAGGCGGAACGTGTTGCGGCGGTAGCTCCGGGCGTCGATGTTCGCATCGTGCCCAACGTGACCTTTGTCACGCCGAAGACGCCGACGCTCCGACAGAGCGAGGACTTCACGCTGCTCTTCGTGGGCAATCTGGGCTATTACCCGAACCACGACGCCGTCGTCCATCTCATCCGCGACATTCTTCCGCGATGGAATGCCCACCGCCACGGCGCAGTCCGCTTGGTGGTGGCCGGCGGAGGGGCATCTCCACGTCTGCAAAAACTCATGGCGCGAGTGCCCGGCGTCGAGTACCGCGGTTTCATGGAGCTGTTAACGTCGGCCTACTCGCAGGCCGACGTGGCCATCGTGCCGCTCCGGGCCGGCGGAGGCACGCGACTGAAGATCCTCGAGGCGTTCGCCCACGAGGTGCCGGTCGTGGCCACCACGAAGGCGGCCGAAGGACTCGATGTCGTGGACGGAAGGGAATGCCTCGTGGGCGACACGCCCGACGCGATCGTGCATGCCTGCGAACGGCTTCTGGAGAACCGGTCGCTGGGTTCCAGCCTGGCCGCGCAGGCGCTCGCCTACGTCGAGTCACGCCACGGCCCGTCCGCGCTCGACAGCCTGGACTGACGCCGCGTCTGTCGGGAGGCGATGCGATCCCCATCGCCGGCGGCGAGCTTTGACGCCGTCGCGAAATCAGCGATAGTACGGATATGCCCCTCCGACCGGTGACCGTACGGCCCCTCGAGGACGACCTGGAGAAATGGCTGTCGCGACACCAACGGGCGTGCCCCGGATCATCCACCAAACGTGGAAGGATGCGCATCCGCCAACCGCCAAGGGTGACCCGGAGAGCTGGCGTCGCCTGAACCCCGGATGGGAATACCGCCTCTGGACCGACGAGGATCTGCTCGCCTTCATGACGCGGGAGTGGCCGGAGCTCCTCGACATGTACCTCGCGTATGCGAGACCTGTTCAGCGGGCCGACCTGGCGAGGTACTGCCTTCTTCGGCGGTTTGGCGGCGTCTATGCCGACATCGACACGCGGTGCCTCTCCCCGCTTGAGCCGCTCGCCGGTGATCCTCGCGTGGTTCTATGCGAGGAGCCGCCGGAGCACTTCGAGCCCGCTCTCGCCCGCGGCCTGGGGCGGATGTTCTTCAACGGCACCATGGCCAGCCCGCCGGGCCATGCCTTTTGGGACGACGTCATCGCCTTGTGCCGCACGATGTTTCCGCGACGTGACGGTGACGTGTTGGAGACGACCGGCCCGCTGCTGCTGACCGCGGCGGTGCTCCAATGGCCCGCCCAGGATCGTCTGTCACTGAATTCCTGTCATTGCTTCGCGCGGCTGACGGCTGCCGGCAGCGACTCGTCCGCCGTTCCCTCGGGCTGCTACGGCGACACGGTGTTCTCCGAACATCTCTGGCAGGGAAGTTGGTACAAGCGTCGCCGGGAGTTGATCCACACCCGCACTCTGGGCAGGGCGCGGCGGGCGCTGCACCAGTTCACCGCTCGGCCGACACTGTCGTTCGCCGAGGCCAGCCGTGCGATCGACGTGGACCTGCTCACGAGGCCACTCCACGACGTCGGAAGCCGTCCGCGGATCGCCATCCTCATCCCGGCCCGGGACGCCGCCGGCTGTCTCAGGGCGAACTTCTCGGCAATACGCGGCCTCGATTACCCGCTGGACCGCATCACGGTGATCTACGGCGTGGGCGAGAGCACCGACGGCACGGAGGACATCGTCGCCGACCTGCTTCGCGAGCACAGGACGCGATTCGCGGGCATGCGGTCTGTCGCCGCGTCGTCCGGCACGCGGGCCCCGCCACATGACCGACGCTGGTTGCCCAAGTTCCAACGCCGCCGCCGGGCTGGCATCGCCCGCGCCCGAAACGCCCTCATGCGGGAGGCTCTGGCGGAGCCGGTGGACTGGTTCCTGTGGCTCGACGCCGACGTCGTGGGCCTGCCATCCGACCTCATCCAGCGACTGCTGGAGGCCGAGTCAAAAATCGTGGTGCCGGACTGCGTTCTTGAACCCGGAGGGCCGAGCTACGACCTCAATGCATTTCTCGAGGTGGGCACGCCCACGGTCGCCACCTACTACCGGCATTGCCGGTACGGTCTGTTCCAGCCGCCGGCACGGTACTGGGAACGCAGGCACCTCGACGATCTCCGCTACCTGCACCGCACGCCGCTGCACGGCGTCGGCGGCACCGCGCTGTTCGTGCACGGCGACGTGCATCGGGCGGGACTGGGGTTCCCCGAGATTCCCTATCGTGACCTGCTGGAGACGGAAGCCTTCGGCATCCTGGCCCGTGATTGCGGCCTCGTGCCGATGGGCCTGCCACGTGTGACGGTGATCCATGCGCGAGCCTGACGAGCCCGACCAGTTCAAGCCGCCGCCACTCGACGTCGTCTTCACTTGGTGCGACGAATCCGACCCAGTCTTCCAGTCCGACATCCGCCGATACCGGACGGTATCGCAGTCCGCGGAGGCCGCCGGATCCGCACGCTTTCGCACCTACGACGAACTGAGGTACTCGCTCCGTGCACTCGACATGCACGCTCCCTGGATCAGGAACGTGATTCTGGTCACCAATGACCAGACGCCGCACTGGCTCGATCGCGGGGCCCCGGGCGTCCGCGTCGTCTCGCATCGCGACCTCTTCGAGGACCATTCGCACCTGCCGTGCTTCAATTCGCTCGCTATCGAGATGAGCCTCCACCGTATCCCGGACCTGTCGGAATGGTTTCTCTATTTCAACGACGACTTCTTCATAGGAAACACGCTCTCGCCCCGGGCGTTTTTCTCGCCCGAAGGCCAGCCGCTTTTTTTCGTGGAGAACTACCCACTGCCAGCCCCGCGGGCCCCGTGGTTTCCAGGTCGAGACGAGGATCTCATGAAACGGTGCCACCGCTACAACCATCGGCTGCTGCGGGCATTGCTACCCGGGCTACAGGATGCCCGTGATCCGACGCACACGCCGCAACTGTACGAGCGGGAGGGCCTTCGTCGCCTCGCACGACATTGGGCGAACGAGATTCGGGCCACTCAGGCCTGCCGCTTCCGCGAACCACACAATACCAAGCTAGCAGTGCTCTATCCGTCGTTCGTCGCCGCATCGGCAGAACCGGAGAGGCGGTGCTTGCAGCGAACGATTTACAACGGCTCTTCCGAATACCTCTTCAGGACCGTCCGCGACCGTGACGTCGACGAGTTGGAGCGATGGCTCGCCGAGATCGAGGCCGAGCGTCCGAACTTTTTCTGCGTGAACGATTCCGTCGAAGCCCCCTCGGTGGCCGAACGAATGCTGTATCACTACCGGGCGATGCTCGAACGAATGTTTCCGCGGCCGTCTCGATGGGAACAAGTCTTGCCATGACCCAGCCGTCCGTCATCCACATCGCGATCTACCTCGACGAAGGCTACGCGGTGCCCGCGACGGTTCTGGTGCGATCGATGCTGGACAACCTTGGCCCCTCGCCAGCGGTGCACCTTCACGTGCTGGGCCTCGGAATCGGAGACACCACCAAGCGCACGATGGCCGCAAGTTGGCCTGCCGACCGCGTCGTGGTCCATTGGGTCGATGTCGATTGGCGCGACTACGAGGGTGTCTATCTGCCGACCGGCTATTTGTCGTCCGCGGCCTATGCACGGCTCCTCATCGATCGCCACCTACCCGCGGACGTGGAAAAAGTGCTCACGATCGACTCCGATGGCATCGTCCTCGGCGATATCGCGGAATTGTGGCGGCTCACTCCGCGGCGGTCGTGCCTCATGGCGGTACGGGACTCCTTCGTGAGAACGCTGCGCGACGACACGTCGGAGTTTATTCAGCGCGACTGCACCACCCCCACCGCTCCATACTTCAACAGCGGGCTCATGCTCATCAATACGAAACGGTGGCGGGACCTCGGCGTCGCGCAGCGGTGCTTCGAACTCGCATCCCGGTATCCGGGAAAGGCGGTCATCGGAGACAACTCCCTGCTCAACGCGGTCCTCGCAGGCGACTGGGAGCCATTGCCGCTGCGGTGGAACTGCAACACCCGACACTTAGCGATCCACTCCTATCCGTCGATCCGCGGCCACGTGCACGCCCCCGCCGAGGTGGCCGACGCCCTACGGCATCCGGGCTTTCTCCATTTTGTTTCCGGCCGTAAGCCGTGGGATGCCCGGTGGTATCACCCCGACGGCGAAATCTATCGCCGCTATGTGGCCCAGACGGAATGGCCCGACCAGCAACTCGCGGTCACGGGACGGCAGTGGCGATGGGACGCCACCGCCTTCGGCTGGCTCTGCTACCGCCAAGCAGCGGAGACACGCGGTCGGTGGCGCAAGTCTGGAAAGCGAACGGCGGACCTCGTCCATTTCATGAAACGTCTGGTGACCGATGGGGAATAACTGCCCGCCAGGGCCTTTCCTAAGCCGCTCTTGCGGGTTTTCAACCAGCGCTGCCCCGCGTCAGATCAGCGACCACCCGCGGGAGGACTGCGGCCCGCTCAGCCTCGGCCAGATTCATGCCGGCCACGAGGATCACAGCGCGGGCGATTACGGCGATCCGATCGGCCGAAATCGCGTCGCATTTCGCGTCGCAGTGGGACGCGACTCTTCGATTTCCCGAGCGGGCAAAAACCTAAGTTAGCATCGGGCGTCATTCATGGGGGCAGGTCATGCTGTTTCGGCTTCCGCGGTCGCGCTGATAGGGCTTAGCCGGAACGAGCACAGCAAGTTGACCAAGATATTTGGCGACCTGAAAGACAAACTATAAGAGTGGAACCATTTTGTGAACTGGCTCATACATAAGATTCATCGCGTCGTGTTCTTCAGGACACCTATCGGTGAAGTGTGGTCAATTCTTTACGGCTTGTACCTGCACCTGAGGTTTTCCTTCAACGATAGGTCACCCGGAAAAGATAGAGCAAAGCTCACATACTATCTTACCAAGCACTGCCATATTCTCGAAAAAGGGCTTGCGTTGCCAGCGCCAAGGGCCGGCTTCGGGCAAAAACAAATTATTGATCTGATCGAAAAGACAAGATCGTACGAAAGCTTGCACGGCAAGGACACCGTGACAAAAGTGGTACGCGACACCATTCGTGAATACATTTCCTTCCACGAAAAGAATCCGCATGCATTGCCGCGAGAATTTCTTTGCTTGATCCTGGGGTTTGTGGAAGAGGAAGAGTCGGCCGGCAAGGGTGGACTTAAGACCCTTGAAAAGAAGATGTGGGGAAGCTACTCACTGGAAACCTTTAAACACTTTCTAACTTGCAGGCACAGCGTAAGGGATTTCAGTAACACTCCCATCGGAGATGCGACGATCCAGGAAATAGTTCATGTAGCCCTCAACACGCCGTCTGTCTGCAATCGTCAGGGCTGGATGATTCACTATTACAACAATGAAGCTGAGATCAAGACCCTGCTTGGATATCAGAATGGCAACGCAGGCTTTACCGATTGCATAAATAGGCTCCTGATTGTTACTGGCAATATCAAGGCATTCACTCGGTATGAGCACAATCAGCTCTTTGTTGATGGTGGTTTGCTATCCATGAATATCATGCTTGCATTGCATTCCGCTGGTCTGGGGTCGTGCCCCCTCAATACGTGCATGCCATCTTACAAAGAAGAAATCCTGAAGAAGGCAGCCAAGATTCCGATGAATGAAAAACTGATCATGATGATTGCCGTTGGTAGCCTCAAGGATAAGTTCAGCGTGACTCAGTCGGACAGGTACGAACTTGACCACGTACTAAAGGCTCACTGACCCGATGAAAATCGCCATCATGACCCAGCCGCTGGGCGACAATTACGGCGGCATCATGCAAGCTTGGGCGCTCCAACAGGTGCTCAAGAAAATGGGCCATGAGCCGGTGACCATAGATCGGCGGCCTGAGCAACGCAGCGCAACCTACAAAGCTGCCCGCCTGGCCTATAGGGTGGCGATGAAAGCCGTAGGGAAACGCAAGAGACCAATTTATTTCGAGCGCCACCTGCCCACCCTGCTGCAGCACACACGGAGCTTTATCAATCAGCACATAGCAATGTCGGAACCTCTGTCCAACACCGAGGCGCTCAGAGCACATTTCGATCGAAGCCAATACGATGCGGTGATCGTGGGCAGTGACCAGACCTGGCGGCCGCGCTATTCGCCCAATATCTATAACTTCTTTCTTGACTTCCTGCAGGACAAGCCTATCAGGCGCATTGCTTATGCCTCGTCTTTTGGAGTGGACGAATGGGAATTCACTAAAATCCAAACACGACGTTGCGCAGAACTGGCCAAGCGGTTTGACGCCATCAGCGTAAGGGAAGATTCAGGGGTAGAACTCTGCCGCAAGCATCTTGCTGTTGAAGCAACTGCGGTGTTGGACCCAACCCTGCTGCTCAACAAGCAAGACTACGAGCAACTGCTAGGTCCAGGCCGGTTAGGCGGCGCACCCAAGGGGGTGTACACCTACTTTCTTGACAAGACCCCGGGGAAATTGGCATTGGCAAAGCAAGCCAGCAAAGAGCTCGGGGAGCCAATCTATTCCTGTCAAGCGAAATACGGCTTCGGCGAAGATGCCGACGATTGGCTGACCGGCTGTACCAAGCCCAACATTAAAGACTGGCTGGCTGGCTTTGCCAACGCCAGGTTCGTGCTGACGGATTCATTTCATGGCCTGGTTTTTTCAATAGCCTTCAGGCGCCCTTTTATTGCAGTCAAGAATGCCAGTCGCGGTAATGCAAGGTTCATGTCTTTATCCAGAGCCACTGGATATACGGCACATCTCAAGGAGCAGAGTTGTGATCGGCCCATCTCATTGTTTGCCGAGCAACTTGCTGAGCCGACAGATGCCTTTCATGTACTTCGTTCATTTTCATCGGAGTATATAAGGACAGCGCTGTGATGGCCGGAGTGTTCCCAAGACACGGGTTGCCTGGATCAGACCGAGATCAGGCCGAACTCAGAGCGGCTTCCTTGCCGACGCGCTGCTGGTAGGTCCTGAAGACTTGGCCGGCACGCAGGGCGGGCATCACCTGCCCATGCATCGCTGCCGGGATCGGCACATCGAGCAGTGCCAAGATCGTGGGCGCCACATCGAGGTTCGTGCAAGGTGCGAGCTTGCCAGCCTGCACTTGCGTGCCCCATAAGGCCAACATGCCGTCGATGTGGTGCATGCCCTGCTTCACGGTGGGCGCGTCCATCTCGAATAGTTCGCCCAAAGGGCGCACGGTTCTCTTGCCATCGGGCAGTGTGAACTCGTACTCGATGGGGCCGTGGTTCCTGGCAAGACCGAGCGGCGTGATCGTCCACTGGTCATGCATTTCCTGTACCGCGAAGGCGCTGTCGGGCGCGCCTGCCTGGCGGCGCACCGCGGCTTCGAAGACGACTTTGACCTGCGCACGGCGGGTCGCGTCGGGGATGGTCAGGTTCCACTGCGGCACCATTGTCGGCACGACATCGGTGATGCCGTCGTGGCCGATCAGCTCAAGCACCTTGTCGATGTTCTTGATCCGCACGACGTACTTGCCTTCGACGTAGCGCTCGCTGATAAGGGGCTGCCGGCCCATGCTGGAGGCGAGCACGAGCACGGTGTCGTCACCAATCATGGCCATGGCCTTGCCGAGCAGCTTGTCGCACAACTGGTAGCCATAGGGTACGGCTTCGCCGAACTGCGACGGGTATCGAAGGCTGTGGATGCTCTTGCGCCGCGAAGGATGGCTCGTGAACAAGAAGCTCGTCTACCGGCTGTACTGCGAAGAAGGGCTGGGAATCAGGCGGTGAAAGCCACGTCGGCGGAAGAGCGTCCAGGTACGGGAGGTACGGCCGCCGACCGGGCAGACCAATGAGAGCTGGAGCATGGACTTCATGGCCGATCAACTGGTCGGCGGGCAGCGGTTCCGGCTGCTGCAGTTAGTCGATAACCACAGCCGTGAGAGCCTGGCGATTGAGGTCGGCCAGCGGCTGACCGGAGACGATGTCGTTCGGGTCTTGGAGCGGGTCTCGATGGTGCGTGAAAGCCGCAGACAATTCGAGTCGATAACGGTCCCGAGTTCGTCTCGCAGAGCTTGGATCTGTGGGCGTACTTCAACGGCGTGAAGCTCGACTTCAGCAGACCGGGAAAGCCCACGGATAACGCCGTGATCGAGTCATTCAACGGCAGGCTTCGCGACGAGTGCTTGAACCAGCACTGGTTCTTGTCGCTCGACGACGCGCAAGCCGTGACACAAGAGTGGAGCGAGGACTACAATTGAGTCCAACCGCACGGTGCTCTGGGCAACCGCACGCCGTCGGAGTTCGCTAGGCCGTTAGATGGGCATGCCCATCTAACGGCCCTGCATGGCTAACAACTCGGCTGGCACCAAGTTGTGGGCAGCGTCCCAACCACAGACTCTCTCTCTGAAAGTGGCGACGTTCATGGGGGGCAGGTCAATGGATACCCTGGTGATAGATACTGGATCCATTCATGTCATGGGGGCATGTCACGGATCGGTGAAGGAAGGCGGGCGACGGTTCACATTTGCTCGCGTCGGAGAGTGAATGTAGCATCGAGAACGGTTGACGCGACACAGGGCGACGCCCGCCAACATGACGCAAGCAGTAGTTTTACGTTCGATTGCCGGCAGCATTCCCATGGAGGCGGGGAGGCGTGCGATGGCATGGCTGTCCGCCGCGCCGGTGATCCGAAACGTCGGCCGTGGTATCTACGATTACGCGGTTCGGCACGTCGCCCATCGCGTTGCCGCGATCGAGGGCGTGGCGAGCCTGATCTCCTACAACAGTTATGCAAGTCGGTCTGTCATCCCCGGCTACAGCGACATCGACCTCTCCGTCGTCGTGCGAGATGACCTCGATGCATCGTCGTTGGTCAGGGTTCTTCGACGAGTCGACGCGGTGTATGGAGCCGCTCGCAGGCTCTATCCGATGATCGATGGCAACACCGTCGTGTACACGCAAAAATCATTTGAAACCGCTTGGAACACGGGGTGTCTGACTCAGCACGCCGATGCATGGCGCTGCGAATGGGGAGAAGAAAGCGTTCTCGACGCGGCACTCGCCGCAGAGACTCCATCACTTCCGGATAGGCTTGCCGAACTAAGTCGCACGTACCTGACGGGTTTCCATGCCAATCTCCTGACGGCGTTGAAAGCCGGCAGACGACGGCCGACGATCGCCTTGGAGCGGTCCACAGCGAAGATCTATCGGAAGCTATCAAAGCTCGCCCCATTCATTCTCGCCCCAAAGTCACAACGTCTCGATGCGTTCGTCCATCAGGTCATCGTCGACTTGGAAGAAGTCCTACGAGCAGGTTGGTCAAGCGATGCACCACACACTTGGCCCGTCGTCTCCCCCGGCGTCGCAGGAGTGCCGCGCCGACAAATTCGGCACGATCCCGCGACCGTCAAGGGGAACTCGGTGATCTCGTTGCCCGACGGAAGCACGCACTGGCATATCCTGCCGGATGCGTTCGCCGAATCGAATGTCGCGGCAGCACTGTCATCGATCGTGTCGGCGGGACGCGATTCGTCTGCTCTTCACCAAGTCGTGACGCGTCGCCTGTACGAGATTTCCAATCGACACCTCAATCCCCTCGGATACTACGGCCGGATGAGCGCGAGAGACGTGCAGGGCGAGGATCTTCTGGCGAACATGCCTGAGCCGACGGACGCCGGCATCCGTTGCTTTTTCCGCACTGAAGCCCTGAAACTGCTGCAGTTGCCCCCAGCCGTCGACGCCTTGGTTGCCGGTGAAGCTGCGAACCTGCAGTCCTGGTGGACGCGTTGCCATAGGCTTCGGCATTTCATCGATCGTGGCGAGTTCATACTGAACGCGAGGCAGACATACGGCGATTGTCCAGACCGTCGGCCCGAAGTCATTGTCGGACTGATGCGAGACACCATCGCGGCTCTGACGTCTCCTCATGCCGCCGCTTTGGTACGATCTGAGTCGGCGGAGGTCCATCGGTGAACATCGGCATCGTGTCGAAGAGCGTCGACCAGCAGGGCGGAGCCGAGATTTATCTTCTCGAGTGCATGCGTCGCTGGCAGAAGAAGGCGGACATCACGCTCTATTCCACGTGCATCGACCCGCAGCTTCTGGTCGATCATGGAATTGATACCTCACGACTGATCCAAGTGCTCCTGCCGGGCTTCGAGGATCGTGACCGCCGGCCGTTCTCGCTGCTCGAGGATCTCATGATCCTGCCTCGGCTTTGGGAGGACCAACTCCGTAAGCACGACGTCTACTTCCTCAACGGGTGCCCGACGCAGATCATGCGTTGCTCGCCCAGCGTGTTCATGTGCCACGAGCCGCTGCGCATGCTCTACGACCTTCGTTATCTCGGGGAGCATGTACACGGCGACGAAGAACTCAGTGTCCATGTCTATCCCGAACAGGCATATCGCTGTGCACCCGTTCTGGAGATGGATGCCCAGATGGGCCTGCTCGAGTCGCTCGACCGTGGCACCGTCTTCGATCGAATGGCGGTCAACAGTCAAAACATGGCTCGGTATGCGGAAAACGTTTACGGCCGTCGCCCCGACGTCATCGCCTACCCCGGAGTCAATGTCTGGGAGAAGCCGGGACGGCCCGCCGCTGGAAAGCGGGCTGTGTTCGTCGGGCGACTCTGGTCGCACAAGCGACTCGAACTCGCGATCAAGGCCATCGCGCTGGTGCCGGACGGCAATCTTGACATCGTCGGGCAAGGACCGGACAGAGACAAACTGGAGGCGTTGGCCGCCAGACTGGGAGTTTCCGACCGAGTGGTGTTCCATGGCCGACTCCCGCAGCAGGATGTTGAACGCATCTATCGAGAAGCCACCTGCGGCGTCTATGTGCCGCTGCGTGAACCGTTCGGGATGATGCCGCTCGAAGCCGCCGCCGCCGGCCTGCCGGTGGTCGTCAGCCCCGAGGGTGGATACATGGAGATTCTCGGCGATCACGGGGCGATTGTCGTGCAACCGAACCCGAAGAGCATCGCCCGGGGGCTGGACCGATTGTTCAGCAACCCCGCCTTCGCCGCCACCATGGGCAGGCAGGCCGCCGCCGCAGTGGCAAACCACACTTGGGATCGCACCGCGGATGAACTATACGAACTGCTTATAGATGCGACACGCGTACGCAAACTCCCTGTCCAGTCCACCGCCACCGACCGTCCGCTCCTCGGTGCTCATTACTATCCGTGGTACAACGCCGGCTCGCCGACGCGTCACTGGAATGAGAATTCCGAGTATTCCGGAGTCACGGATCGGCCTCAGCAGGGCTGCTACACCTCGCAGGACGATGAAACAATCCAGCATCATCTCGATCTGGCTGAGGAAGGCGGCCTCGATTTCCTCATCATCAATTTGGAGATCGGATCGACGGGAGCGAACGCACAGGATCTCGACGCGACGAGGCGGATGGTCGCCGCGGCAGAGGCGAGGAAGGGACGCGTGAGGGTGAGCGTGATGCTGAGCATTGGAACCGTGCTCGAGCATCCCGTCCGCACTGCCCTGCACAACATCCAGAAACTCGCCGAGTCGCCCTCATGGCTCCACCATCGAGGGAAGCCGATGCTGTGGATATTTTTCTCGAACAACCTTCTCGGCTGCTACTTCACCAATCGAGCGATGTTGGAGCGGGAGTGTGCGCGATTCAACGTAGTGGCGGCCGGTGCGATTTCCCTGCCGAGATGTCTCCCCATGTCGCTGCAGCAATTCGTAGTCGGATGGTGCCTCTACAAGCCCTTGCGCTACGCGGACGCGACAGAAAGCATCGCCTATGCGACGAGTTGCTATGCACGGCATGTCAACCATGGCCAGGACCCGATCCGGATCTTCGCCGTCTCGCCAGGATATGATGATCGTCACCTCACTGGCGATGCACGTCAGAGTGGAGACGCGCGGCGCGTAGATCGGGCCGATGGACGCATCTACCAATCCATGCTGCACGCCGCGATCCAAGCCTCGCCGCGGCCGGAGATGGTCGTCATCACCAGCTTCAACGAATTCCATGAAAACACCCACATCGAGCCAAGCGTCAACTACGGCGACAGGTTCATTCGAATGTCGGCGGAATTCAGCCGTGCAGTGAAGGCCCGGCGCGATGATTGGCCTGACGACTTCGCGAGGCCAGCGTCAACCGCCTCGCGTGGATACGATCCACACTTTCAGGAGCTATCGGCCACAGACGTCCCCGAGCCAGCCACTCGGCAGAAAGGGGAGCGTGGACTCACGAAGCAGTTCCGAACAGCGGTCATCCATGTCGGCACCGACAAGACTGGCAGTACCGCGTTGCAGACGTCCATGGACGCCATGCGCAATGCGTTCGTGCGTCGTCGTAAAGTCGCATATCTGCCGGGACCCGTTCATCACATGCTGGGGTCGCACTTCAGCGCCGAACCTGAGCGGCTGGAGTTTAACATTGCCGAGGGATTCTCGAGTCGGTCAGCCATCCAGGAGCGAGATCGGGCCTATCTGACATCCGTCGAGCGGTTCCTGCAGACGGCCGGCGAGTGTGAGACTCTCTTCCTCTCCTTCGAAGGTTTCCACAGCCTCGCGGAGGAGACACTGGATTCACTGGTCGCTTGGGCGAGGTCCCACGCCGAATCGGTGACCGCCCTCATGTACGTGAGACAGCCTCACTCGTACGCGGTGAGTGCGCTCAGCCAGCGCGTGTTCAGTGGTCAAGCGGCGACGGCGACCAAGCCGCTTCCCCGCGTGAACACACGCCGCGTGCTGACACGCCTCGAGAATGCATTCGGGCAGGGGCGTGTGCTGGTCAGGGCCTATGAGGCATCGCAGCTCGTTGGGGGGGACATCGTGTCCGATTGCCTGCACGCAATCGGAGCGGAAGAGATCATCGGAACTGCCGATTATGTGCGCGGGGGGCAAGTCAACACTCAGATGTCTCGCGAGGCAGCGACGTTTGGCAAGGCACTGATAACGGCACTCACGGAAGGCGGCGCGAAGTTGCCGGACAGAACGTCGTGGAGGAAGTGCCGCGACTTGATTGCCACGATGCCCGGGCATCGGATTACATTGACGCCGAAACAGGCGGCGGAATTGTCGGATGCTACACAAAGTGACCTGTCACTGCTGAAGGCCGCATACGGGATCGAATTCCAAGAACCCGTTTCGAAGTACGTCGAGGACTCGGACTTCTCGGCAGAGACGGCCATGATCACAGAGATCGCGAAAGTCGTTGCCACGATGATGCCCCACTAGCAACTTTCGGTGTCGTACTTGGGGGAAGGAGCTCCTCGTTGGCTGAAATCTATACGATCGACCTGTATTTCGCTGCTTGTCGCATCACGGTCCGCAGCCAGGTTGCCACCGTGATCGAGTGGCTTCGACGGGATTTTCCTTGCCATCTCACACCCCTCGAGGCGACGCGAATCAAAGTCGTCATCGAGTCAAGGCCGAACTCGCATGTCGCTCAGCCGAGAGGACGAAGCTTCCTGCGGCACCTTGGTGGCACCGCATTCGGCTGGGGCGATCATCGCTTCATCGACTATCAGGGAGCCTGCGTTTTTTACGACCATCGCCGCGGCGTGGGTACCGTCGCGTCCACCGACTTGGAACTACTTTACCATTACAGCTACTACCTGATTATCGCGATCTCGGGCGAGCAGCTCGATGCCCAAGGACTTCATCGTTTTCATGCTGTTGGCGTCTGCTACCACGGGCTTGCTTTCTTGGTATCGATGCCACCCAACGGGGGAAAGTCCACGCTCGCCATGTCGCTGCTCGACGATCCGGACTTTCTTCTTATTTCCGAGGACACGCCGCTGATCGACCTTCGGGGGCGAATCCATCCTTTTCCGATCCGCATCAGCCTGCGTGAGATCCGGGATCGTCACATTCCCGCACGGTTTGTTCGAGAAAGGCTTGATCCCGTGTTCGGGCGAAAGCTCCTTCTCGATCTCGATTTTCATGGCGTGCACCGCGTGCATGACACCCCGGTAAGCCACCCCATCATCTGCTGGGGACGACGTTCCACGACCGACACACCTGCAATCCAGCCGCTGCCCCCGCTGCGATCTCTTGCCCTTGTGCTCCTCCAAGTGGTGACTGGCAAGGACTGTCCTCAGAGGGCGGAAATCGTGCTCCGCTTCACTCCCTGGGGGCTTTGCCGTTGGGCCACCATCGCAGCCAGCCGGCTGGCCGCCGCGGTCGCCCTCTGGCGTCACGGTCGTTTCTACGAACTGGTGCTATCCCAGGACCCAACGAGAAATGCAGCCTTCGTCACAGCATTTCTGCGATCACTGACGCCGCCTGAACGGTTCGCCTAGGAAACGCCTCGCTTGTCCATCGCCCGTCGTAGGCCTCCAAAACCATCACCGGCCAGGCGGTTGCCCAGCACGTGCCGCCACCAGTCTGGCCGGCTAACGAAGCTGGTGACGCCAGAGCACGCGGCGAAGCCCTCGTCGATGTGCTACTCCCCCGAACATTTCCAAATGCCGTCAAACAGGTCGGTCTGCTAGCGAGCACCCACATGGCCGTCGCACTCCATTGCCATGAACACGCCTTGGCGTCTTGTGGTGACTATTCGACGGCATCCACAAGCTCGGCAGTCACCCGCGCGGGCGAGCAACTCGATGCGATCGGCCGAAATCGCGTCGCAGTTGGAGTCGCCCCCCGCTTTCCCGTGTGAAACCGCCTTTGTTCGGTTCCTGTCCCCGCCACTTGAAGCCCGCCGGGCCCTCCATGGTTCGTGCGGCCTGTTTCTTGCGCGATAGCCGGCTGACGAATCCATGGTCAGCCGCCCGAACCCCTCAGTGCGACAAACGGTCGGGCCTTGCCACCGGGACCTGCCGGGATGGCGTCGACGCGACGGAGCGTGAAGTTGATGCACGCCGGCAGTGCCGCTCGTGCCGCGGCTACGAGCGACGCTTCCTCCGCTACTCCCATAGCCTCGGTGGCCACCACCAGATACTCCAACCGGTCGTCCGCCATCTGCGCAAGGCTCGCCTGCCGCACCATCCCCAGCCAGGGCCGAACGGCGTTGTGGATCGTCCACGGATGGAGGGAGATCCCGCCAGCGAGCCGGAACATCTCGATCGTTCGGCCATGAATCGCCATGAGCGTGGAATAGGGGGCCCCACAGGGGCAACGATCCGGCCCCCGCACCGCGAGATCGCCGATCGTGTAGCGGATGAAGGGCATCGCGAACGAATGCAGTCCCGTGACCACAACTTCGCCGGCCTGTCCCACCTCCACCGGCCTGCCGTCCGGCCCCAGCACCTCCAACACCACGGCGTCGTCACAGACGTGATAGGTGCCCTGCCCTGCCGGACACTGCCAAGCCAGCAGATTGAACTCATTGGAACCGTAGAGATCGCGGATCGGGCTGCCGATCGCCGCGATTGCGGCACGCAGCGGTGCGGTGAGCAGTTCGCCGGTCGTCACCACGAGCCGAGGTGAGAGCGTGAGCCGACGGGCGACCACCGTATCGACCAGAGCGGCCAGTGCGCTCGTCATCCCCGTGAGGCAGTGCGGAGCGAACCGGGCCGCCTTCTCTGCCGCTGCATCGTCGCCGAGGGCATCGACGACCAGAATCTGTCGCCACCCTAGCGCCATGGCCAGCCGAGCCAGCCGCTGGTCGTCGCGCGGATCAGCATTGCCGTGGAACAGGGCGTTGACCGTGCGTTCATGCCGGCCGACGCCATAGCTGCGAAAGGCACGCCAGCGGAAACAGTTGAGGAGCCGCTCTTCCAGCCAGGTTCGCCGAATCGCCATGCGTTCGCCCGTCGACCCGCTGGTAGACCGATCCAGCAGCCGCTCGGGCGACACGTTCCCGGCCAGCGTCCCAGCGAGCCCCGCCTCCTGGTAGTCGCGGCGGGTGAGCACCGGAAAGCGTTGCAACTCCTCGCCCGCCCCGTCAGCGCCCAGCCTCGTCGCATGGGATGGTGCGCGGAGGTGAAACAACGGCACTTGCTGCCGAGCATGGGCCAAGAGCATGCTGAGTCGGGCATCGCGCCACCGGGCCACAGCTGCGGCGTCGCGTGGCTCCCGGAGCGTCGCGCGAAAGGCGTCCCATTGATGATGGCGCAGCCAGGCGATCCCGCTGTGCCATGTCGCATGCGATCTGGTCATGGTGCCTCCGACAGCAGTCGCGTCGCGTGTCGGGCCCGGGCTGCGTCATACAAAGCACGATACGCGGCGATCACTCCATCGGGGGCGTAGCGTTCGCGGGCGAGACGCCTGCCCGCGTGGCCATACGCTTCCGCGAGGCGATGCTGCATCAGGAGTTCGCACGCCGCCGCCGCCATCCCGTCGAGATCGCCCACCGGCAGGAGTCTGCCGCAGACGCCCTCCGCGACCACACCCGTCAGCCCTCCCACCCGCGTCCCCACCACCGGCACACCCGCAGCCATCGCCTCCAGCGCCGCCATCCCGAACGACTCGCAGGCACTCGGAAGCAGGAGCACATCCGCTTGGGCGAAGTAGGGTCCGACATGCGCGGTCGCCCCCACGAATGAAATGGTGTCGGCCACGCCAAGGCGAACTGCTTCAGAATGCATGGCACCTGCATCGGGACCTTCCCCCACCACCAGCAACCGGCAGCGCACACGCCGGTTCACACGGGCCAGGATTCCAACGCAGTCGACAGCTCGTTTCACCGGCCGGAGCGTCGAGACATGCAACAGCACCCGCTCGCTCCTGAAGTGGATCCGCCGTTCGATATCAGACAGGGGACTCGACGACACGCGCTCGATGCAGTTGGGAATCACGACCGGCCGCGGAATGCCAAGCGACATGACTGCGGCATCTGCCAAAAAGGGACTCACCGCTGACACCCCATCGCTTGCGAAGAGTGCTGCGGAAATCGCTGGGGCCACGTCCGGGGCCATCGTCACGTCGGTGCCATGGAGGGTCGTGACCACCGTCGGCCTTCGCGCTGCCGGCAGCATCTCCCTGGCAGCGACAGCCGCCACCGCATGGGGGTTGGCATAGTGGGCATGCACGATGTCAAGACTGTCCTCCAACGCCACTGCGGCAATTGCGTGCGCGAGTCGCTGGACCTCCGCGGTCGATCCAGGCCGCAGCGGGTTACCGGCATCGGGAATGGCACGAAACAACACACCGCTATGCGGATGCAGCCGTTCCGGCGGCGCGGAAGCCAACAGGAAGACGCTGTGTCCAGCGGCCACAAGGTGGCCGGCGAGCGATGCAGCCACCGTGCTGCTCCCCCCGATGGCCGCAAAACAGACGACGCCGATCCGCATGATGTCACTCCTCCGACGATCGGCTACGGCAAGACATCGTAGGAGCGCGCAAACAGAGCGACCGGATCGTCGACCGACAGGCAGGTTCGCACCCAGAAGGCCTCGCCTGCGGCGGCGTTGATCGCTGCGCCATCTCCCCGCCGTCGGGCCATTACTCGGTGCAGAAAGTCTGGCTGCGACACCCCCGTCTCTCCCGCATTCCGCCCAGCCACGTGCCACTGCGAGCGGTGACAGCGCACCGCCCGCTCCCACTCCTCCTCCCAGCAGCCAACATCGACGACGAAAGTCGGTGGCGTCCCGCGAGGGAGGCCGAAGTGCAGGATCGCAGCCGGTCGGTGCGGGGGCGAATCGTCGACAGGGTATGCCCGCCGCAGCCCCGCCAGATAGGCAGCCGCCGTGACGATCTTCGCGGTCGCTGCATGATCCGGATGCGGCTGATCTGCATGGTGCGTGAGCACCAACCGAGGCCTAAACCTGCGAAGCAACGCAACAACCGCGGCCCGGGCGGCATCCGAGTCTGTCAGCCGGCTGTCTCCGAGATCGAGTGACTCGCGGCATGCCGCGCCCAGCACGGCCGCGGCGGCCCGCGCCTCCGCGGCACGCTCAGCCACCGTACCGTGTGTGGCCGCCTCGCCCCGTGTCAGATCGACGATAGCGGTGCTGTATCCGAGCGAGGCCAACCGCAGGAGCGTGCCGCCGGCGTGGAGTTCGACGTCGTCGGGATGGGCACCGACGGCAAGGACATCAACAGTCAAGGTCTGGCTCATGGCCCACATTGTATTTCGAATGTCGTTGGCCCGCGACGCTGGGGCTCAATCCCGCTGCGTTCGACCGGGCGTGCCATGACGCGGCCTGGGGTTGGGCAGCCGAAAGCCTCGGACTGCGCGCGGCCGGTAGCTCAGCATGCCCAACTACCGGACTGCCAGGGCGAACACCTCAGGCAAGACTTTGGCTCGTCACATCCTTGATCCAATGACGACGCCACGAACCAACCTTTATTCGGCGCATCAGAGAGCAGACCACGAAGCCATTCTTCGCATGGGCTCGCAACGCGGCATGATTCTCGGGGAGCGTGGCGCGGATGGCCATTTGCGTGCCCTCCTCACGGCAGCGTCGCAGCAATTCGTTGCTCAATGCTGGCGCGATACCCTGACCACGAAACTGCGGATCGGTATAGGCTTCGCACAGGTACACCGTTGCGGACGGTAAGGGCAGTTCGTATTCCAAATACTCGATCCTGGCCGAGCGACCGACGACCCACATGGCGCCGACCAACCGCCCGTTCCAGCGACCGAGCAGGCAGCGCTGGCGGCTCTCCAGACGGCTGAGCAGTTCCTTCGGATCCGTGGCTGGTCGCATGGTCCGGTACTCACCGACCCCCTCCGGGAGCAGCCATTCCATCCTGATGGGCAACCGGCAGTCAACCCGCGACAGCGGCTCGTTCAGGGAGCGACGGAGCAGAAACAAGCGACGGTAGCCGAGCACATCGACTAGTTTGAACCAGAAGCTGCGTATTCCCTCACGCTGCAAGGTTTCCCATGCACGAGACATCCGTGACCCGTTCATGTCGAGATCCCGGACCGATGGCGATTGTAGAAGCCGAGTGCGCCGAATGCCGCTGGGGTCATCGCTCGACGGCCGAAGATGGAAGCCAGCTCGTGGACGCGTCGCAACAAGGACATGTTTGTCGCCAACTGCGTCCGCTCCGTATCAAACCAGATGTTGTCCTCCAGGCCGACGCGGACGCCGCCGCCTTCCACGATGGCCAGCGCGTTGGCACGCAGCTGCGCATCCCCGATGCCTCCAAGCGACCAGAGTCCGCCTGGGGGTACGTTTTGGAGCAGCAAAGCGACTTGTGCCAGGTCTGCCTGGGCGGTGGCGATATTGCCGACAAGCACGTTGAAGTAAAACGGCGGCTTCAATATGCCCTTGCCAGCCAGGTATTTCGCGAAATTGATCATTCCCTGGTCGAAGCACTCCAGTTCCGGCACCACCCCGTGCCCGGCCATGGCTTCGGCCAGTCGCTGGATCATTTCTGGTGAGTTGACGCTGGCCTCCCGGGAGAAGTTCAACGAACCCAAAGTCAGCGAGGCCATGTCGGGCCGGGCCTGGAGCACCGCGGAACGCTTCTCGAACTCGCCGTAATTGCGACCGCTTAACGAAACGCAGATGACGAGGTCGGGACAATGACGACGGATGCCGTCGAGTATCGGACCGTAGATCTCCGGCTCCCACGCAGGCGTGCCGTCTGCGTGCCTCGCGTGGACATGAACGACGGTGATCCCGATTGCGTGCGCCTCGTGGACTTGCTCGATGATTTCCGTCGCCGTTATCGGAACATGCGGCGTCACATCTTTGGTCGGCACCATGCCCGTCGGCACGAAATTGACGATAAGGTCGGGTCGGCTTGCAGTCGTCATGGGAGGAATCCTGCGGGCTCTGTCGTCGATTCAAGAATGGAGTGAGCTCTTCGTGAGCATAGGACACTTTGCGCAACTGCGGACTTTCACCTCGCAGCGTTCGAGATCGCACCGCACCGTATGCCCCTGCAGTGCAAGCCCGATTCGTTCGAGCCGTTGGTCGTGACGGCCTTTGATCAGCACGACGTCACCCGGGCGCAACTCCTCCAGCAGCAGAGCCGAGGCCCGCGCGACACTGCTGCCCGCATCGTGGAGAGTGGCTTCGTCGTGGCCACCACGCCGGGCTCCCGCGGCATATCGCTGAAAGTTGCTCCCGATGATCACGAGTGAGTCGGTGACACGCCCAAACCGCTCCCCGAGGTCCCGATAGATCGGTCCTTGGCTCCCCGGTGGCTCGGTAACTTCCCCGAGAACGGCCAGACGGCGATCTGCGGGAACGTGTGCGAGCACATTCAAAGCCGGGCCGAAGGTTTCCAGGCCGGATTTAAAGTCATCGCGCAACAGCCACGCTCCGTTGGGGAGCGCAACCGGCTCCAAGCGGCCGGGGGTGGGTGGCAAGTGGGTGAGACGGGGCGAGACCGCGTCGAACGCGAGTCCCGCGGCCTCCGCCACGGTGATGGCGGCGAGGATTGGGTAGAGCATGGTCTCCCCGAGCAACGGCACGTGCATCGCCCGCGTGACGTTGGCAGTCTCGAGTCGGAACCGGGTGCCGTGCGGCCAATCCAGGGCGACCTGTGCTGCCCGCACGTCGTTGCTGTCCCCCAGCCCGAACATGATCACGCGGGCCGCGGTCTGTGACTTCATCCACACCACGTTGGGGTCGTCGCCGTTGAGCACGGCCACGCCAGACCTGGACAAGGCACGCACCATCGCCGCCTTTTCGTGCCGGGTTGTTTCGATGGTTCCCAAGGACCGACCGTGTTCCGTGCCGATGCTTGTCACGACCACAACATCTGGTCGGAGAAGTGCGGCATACGTCGCCATCTGACCGACGTCATCGATTCCCACCTCGATGACCGCATGCCGGTGCCAGGGCCTGATGCGCAACACGGCGCCAGCGACGTCAGACCACGCATTCCAGAGGTTTTGCCGATGCAAAGGCAGGCCCAAGGCAACGAGCGTGGCCCTGGTCGTCGTGGTCTTGCCATAGCTGCCGACAACGGCGATCAGGCATGTGCGCCGTGCCAACGTGCGACGATGCAGCCACGCGAGGACCGAGACAAGCGGCCAGCAACGAAACCACACGCCGCGGGCCACCTGCCACCGTCCAATCGGCGTCCGCAGCATGGCTGCGATTTCACTCACACGGTAACGCATTCCAATCGCTTTCTAAACATGTCGTCCCACAATTGTGTTCCGGCGATCAAAAGTAGCAACCGGCTATGGTCTGCCACGCCCGCCTCGTGGGCGCGGAGCAGCCCTGCCACGCAGGACGCATCGAAATAACCCGTGTCTCGTATGCGAGACGCCGACAAAGAATCCCGCACGACATCCGGCAACGGGGGCCGCATCCAGTCTTTCACCGGCGCCGACAAAGGACGCTTGCGTCGCCGGCATATGGGGGGCGGCAACACCCCGCGCATTGCCCGCCTTAGGACGGCCTTTTCCTGAAGTCCGCGCAACTTGACCCACGGCGGTATCGTCGCGCAGAACTCCACCAGCGGGTGATCGAGAAAGGGGACGCGGGCCTCCAGCGAGTACGCCATCGAGTGGCTGTCCAAGTGTTGCACCACGGACTCTGACAGTCGCATTTTGAAGTCCAAGTACTGCAGCTGGGCAAATCGGTGCCAGCCTGCGAATTCTGCAGGCAACGGTGACGACTCTACGCCGCCCACTGCGTTATCCAGCAACAATCCGTCGGGCAGGTCGGCATTGGTCGCCCCGCCGGACAACGCCCGAAATCTCGAAACACCCATCGCGGCCGGCGCAAGCAGGATCGTTGAGGCACCGGGCCAGCGGCGGCGTAATACAGCCGCAGCCAATCGCCGCAAGGCGAGTGGCCACCTGGCGGCTGGTGCCAGTGCCTTGTCGGCGCGATACCAGGCGTAGCCACCCAGTGCCTCGTCGGCACCTTCGCCGCACAACACGACCTTGACCTCGCGGGCGCTCGCTTCCGCGATCAACATGCGCGATATGTCCACCCCTTGCCCGAAGGGCTGCTCCCGATGCCAGACGGCTCGGGGCAACAGCCCGCAGTGCTCACGCCGGCACTCGAGTCGCCGTCCAATCAGCTGGTACGACGGGTATTCATCGAGCAATCGATGGTACCTCAGTTCGTCCACCTCTGGATTCTCGAAACCAAGTGTAAATGTCGGCAGTGGGCGAAGCAGTTCCATCTGCATCAGGGCTGCGACGGCACTCGAATCGATGCCCGCGCTCAGCCAGACGCCGACGGGTGCGTCGCTCCGCAGATGCAGTCGCACCGAGTGCGTCAGTTCGGCACGTAACTGATCTGCCCAGGCGTCATCGGAGCGACTGCGGTCATAGTCGGCGGCCGCGGGAAACGTAAGGTCCCAGTATTGGCGCGTCGCCACCGTTCCAGACTCGAAGGTGAGGCATTCGCCGGCACGCAGACGGTTGACGCCGGCAACCATGCTGCGTGGCGTGCGAACGTAGCCGAACGTGAACACGTCACGCAGGGCGTTGTGATCCATGCACGCGGACACGCCGCCCGAAGCCAGGATGGCCTTGAGTTCCGACCCGAAGACCACTCCTTCGTCCGTAAGGGCGTAGTGCAGGGGCTTGATGCCGAAGCGGTCGCGGGCCAGGGTCAGCCGCCGTCGGCGGGCGTCCCATACCGCGAGGGCGAACATGCCACGCAACTGCTCCACGAAGGCGGAAGGATCCTCCTCGTAGAGGTGAACGATCACCTCGGTGTCGGACTGGGTGCGAAACCGGTGCCCGGCCGCCTGCAGCCGCGCCCGTAGTTCGACGAAGTTGTAGATTTCGCCGTTGCAAATCACGACGACTGATCCGTCCTCGTTGGCGATCGGTTGGTCGCCCGTGGCGGTGTCGATGATGCTCAGCCGGCGCATTCCCAAGCCGATGCCGGGACCGAAGTGGAATCCCTCGCTATCGGGGCCACGATGCCACATGATCTGCGTCATGCGGCGCAGTCGCGACTCATCCGTGCCGCGATTGGGGTCGGTACAGGCGATTCCCGCGATTCCGCACATGGCGTCGTTTCATGGGGGCAGGCCGCCTTTCCCTTCGATCTGACAGCTGCGACTAGGATAGCCTCCGCGGACATCATGGAAAAATCCAGGATTGGCAACGGCACTTCCGCTCTGCGACCACTCTCCCGAGCAATGCCGTCCGCTCAGCCTCGGCCATAGTCATGCCGGCCACGAGGATCACGGCGAGGGCGAGCAACTCGATGCGATCAGCCGAAAGTGCGTCGCATTCTGCGTCGCACTTGGACACGACCCTCTGATTTCGCGACTGAAACCGCGTTTGTTCGCTTCCTGTCCCCGCCACTTTACGCCCGCCGGGCCATCCCTGGCCGCTGCCGGCTCATCTGCGCTGCAGCTCGACGGCGACGCCTGCCCACCGCCCACGGCAAGGTCAGGCCCCTACGTCCCCCAGCAGGGCCACGAGTCGTGTCCGAAGAACGTCGATGTCGTAGTAGGCACGCTCGCCACATGAACCGGTTCCGGCGAACGGCAGGAAGTGCGACTCGGCCCCAGACAGGCTATCGCACATCAGCTGATTGAGCGTGAGCCCGCTGTTGCGTCGCGGTGTGCCCACATTGATCACGGGTGTGCCCGGTCGGACGAACACGCTGTTGTGCAGTGCCGATCCCTCGGCGCCAGCGATAATCTCAGCGCGTTGATACAGCGCCACCTGCCGCGCGAACGACCACTGCTGAGGGTGGAGGATGCGGAACCCAGCCGCAGTGAACACTCGCTCAACCTGTCGCTCGTTGCGCATCGGACGGTTACCATGAACTCGACGTCGCGAGAAGTAGAGACGCAAAGGCCCGTCGCCGGGCCAGCCCCGCAGGCGGTGAAGAAACCCCGGGCCGCAATCGGGCTGCGCGAGGCAGTGCTCCACAACACGTCGGTATGTAGCGGCCATGGCCGGTTCCACACCATTGCTGATCTCCAGCTGGGCGGTCGGCAGTACGACTCGCTCGAACCGTAGCGGCCGGCGCACCACGATCACCCTATCCAGCGGAATGCCGAAGCAGGCGAAGCACTCCCGGGCCGGTTGGAACCAGCGCGGCGTCAATGGCAGGCCGTAGAGATGGTGGAAGACGTAGTGGTCGAACGGGCCAAGTTGTTCGAGTGCCCAAAACCGAGAGAGGGTTTCGAGCAAAAAGTGGCCGTAGTGACGGGAGGAAATCCCTAGGTAGATGCTGCGACCAGGCACCCACCGTGCCGACTGGTGCGGATCGATGTGATCCGGATCGCCGAGAATAAAATGCTCGCCTCTCGCACTGCGCTGCGAGGCTGGGCAACGTGAGCCGTCGCGGTCATAAAGGCATCCGCGAATGAGCTTTTTGCGCTGCGGCATTGCTACCACGGCCCGAGGCGTGGCGATGGCGTGCTCCAACTCCACGACCTGCTGGCTCCATGCAGGTAGCGGCACGCAGCGGTGTCCCCCGCGGGCTCCGGGCACGGGCCTCTCCCTGGGCAGGAGACTGCTGCTCCGTCGGCGACGGCTATCGGCGGCGTCCGCTGCTCGTTGTTCCATTCAGACGCCTCATGAGGGAGTGAGCGGCCTGTGTCAGGCTGCGGGGAGACGACTGCAATTGCAGAAGCCTCTCGCGAATGGTCCATGGGCCGTCGTCGATCAACCACGTGGTTCCGACGCACTTGAGCCGACGCCCTCTCCTGCGTGCCGATCTGGATGCAGGGTCCCGAATCGGAAACGAGTACCCATCGCTCCAATTCCAATCGTCCCCGGCGATGACGGCGTCAGGAAAAAGCTCATCACACACCGGGATCTCGTGACCCTTCTTGTCGGCGTCGATGTACACCATGTCGGGCCGTAGGCCCAGCGAGTGCAACTCCGGCAGTACGTCCAGCGACATACCTCGCACGTGAACGATCCGGTGCCGGACATCCCACATGGAGGAAATGAACGACCGATAGACACCTTCCGGGGCATGGAGTTGGTCACGATAGGCACGGCCGATGCGATGGGCGGCGATTCCCGCCCCCGGGTCGATCAGGTCAGGCCAGGGGTCGACGCAGACCACGACGACCTCCCGCGACGCGGCCAGCCACTGACGGGCCGATCCCCCGAGGAACGAGCCGATCTCGAGCAGCACGTTGACGCCGCGCGATGCGATCGCGTCAGTGACCAGTCGCCGCCCTCCGTAATCCAGGCTCCACAGGATCGGCGACTCGGACGGCCGTTCCGTTGGCCAGGGGTATCGCGCCTTGAGGCTTGCGAGCGACTCGCGGGCCTGCAGCGCAGCACGACTCCCTCGCGCGGTCGCGGTGTCGGCGATGTTTGCTGCTCCTGTCGTCATGCCGCACGTGCGCTCGCGTCGCGAAGTCCGCGAGACTGCCACAGTCCCGCCCATGCTTTCCCGATGAGGTATGCGGTTCCCATGACGCAGAGAACCGGCAGGGCGAGCGGCAGCAGCAGCAGGCTCGATGGTTGCGTCCGGGCGATCTGCTGTAGCCTGCCTGCCAGTCGGCCGAGGACGCCATGCCCGGGCCTATCCGGGGCCATGGCACCAAGATACGGCCTGCCCGTCTCGCGGGCAGTGATGGCACGGATCGATGCAGCATCGCTGCCGAGACGGTAGTAACGGGCGATGACTTCAGACGGCGGAACGACCGCGTGCCAGCCGCGCGCCCTGGGCTGCCGGAGAATGACTCCTGACTCCCGCATGACTCTCGCCATGTGAATGAGGTTCTGCCCGCGGTAGAGTTCGGCCGGATCGGGGAGCGGGACGCGTGTCAAGCTCGTCCTGCGGGCTGCGACGTTGTTCGCCCAGTACGTCGTGGTCGGGGCAAGGGCGGACTCGCCCGTGAGCCTCGGGAAATTGAACGTCATGGCAAATGCCAGCGAATACGGACCAGTGATCGGCGTGGTCGTCTCGCCGGCGATCATGTCGGCGTCCGGACGTTGGCGAAAGCCATCGAGCAAGGCCTCGAGCCAGCCAGCTTCATAGACGACGTCACCGTCGCAGAACACGACGATTTCCGATCCCGTCTCGAGTGCGCCGGCAAGTTTCAAGTCGATGTACGACGCGCCGTTAGGTCTCTTCACGATGGTGACCCAAGGGTGGCGGCGGTGGATCTCGGCCAGAACTGTCTCGGGCACCACGCCTCCGTCCGCCACGAACACGCCATCGGCCAGTCGCACGAGATCACCCTGCGACTTGATGCTGTCCAGGCAGCGGAAGAGTTCGTCGAGATCGACGATGGCAAGGTTGTCCGTCTCGACGACGATGCAGAACGATGGAAACACCGTCTTATCCATGGCTCACTTCCTGATGACGTAGCCGCTCAAGCGGCCGATGGCCCATGCACAGAGACCCACCGCCAGCAAAAAGGCCAGCGTCGACGCCCGCAGGAAGCCGTAGGACTTGTTATGGACCGTTTTCCGAAAAACTGCCAGCCGATCGCCCATCGTCAACGGCCGCACCGCGATCACGCGACGATAGGACTGCATGCTCCGGCCATAAGTGAACACCTTCCGCAGGTACGTTGCGACCCCGTCCATCTCCAGGTGCGACACGATCATGGCGGGCACGAATGCTAGCGCGGAGCATCCCTCGCCATCGACGACGCGCCTCATGAAGATCGTGTCGGAGCCGCGGCTGCGATCGTCGAAGGGGCCATGGCGATCCCACGCCGCTCGCGTCACTCCCATGTTGTTCGTGTAGCCGTAGTATTTCGTGGGCTCTCCCGAGGTGAGCGCCCACTCGTCTCTCGTCGTGTCGTAGTCGCCGAGCATCCGATTGAGGCCGGTGTCGGGGGTCGGCCGGCGGACGCCAAGCGCCACGGCGACCCCCGGTTGTCGCATCGCTTCGAACAAGTGTCGCAGCCACGATTGTCCGGGCACGCAGTCAGGGTCGATGAAGGCGAGGATGCCACCAGTCGCGGCCGCCACGCCGGTGTTGCGAGCCATGTAGGCGCCGGGGCGGCTCTCAAGAAGCAGCCGCACCCGCGGGTCGGCCCGGAGGATCTTCGCCGAATCATCAGTCGATCCGTTGTCCACGAAGATCCACTCCACGTCACCGTCGAAATCGTCCTGGGCTTGGAGTCCTGCCAGGCAGGCCGGCAAGGTCGCCGCAGCATCGAGCACCGGTACAATAATCGAGACGTCCATATCGTCTAGTACCGGCTTTCCCAGCCGAGTAGCGCCTCTTCTCAGAAGTGAAACACGTCGGTGCGTGTAACCCATTTGCGGCCAGGGCCGATGCCCTCGTGTCGCGTCACGTCACGGGCGCGGGTGTCGCCGATCTGCAGATCGAATCGCCAGGCGCCATCGAGCACAATCACCCCGCCCACCCGAACGAACTGTTCGGCCTGGCGAAAGCAGGTAAGCCGATCGACGCCCTGCCGGTGCTCGTGGCCATCCACCAGAATGACGTCGTGGGGTTGGTCGAGCGAGAGTACGTAGGGGCTTTGCGCGTACGGCTCGACACTCGAATCAGCTGGGCACAGAGTCACGTTTTCCAGGGATTCCTCGGCGAGCCGGTCACGCACGATCCGCTGCCAACGCGGGTCATCTTCGACCGAAATCACTCTCTTCGCGCGTTTGGCGAAAAAGAGGGTCGACCCTCCCGTTCCATATTCGAACACGGAGTGCGAACGAGTCAGGAATCGGTCAAGAAAATCGATCGCTCCCCACGCCAGCCATGGCAGCCCGCTGCGGATGGGGAGCACATACCACGACGTCAGCCAGCGAGACACGTCGGTCGGTCGGGTGGCAAGTGAGTGGCCCAGTCGCAATACCTTGTCGGGAACTGATTCATTCATCGTGCGTGTGCAAAGGAAGGTTAGGGCCGACCGGCAGCGCCGCCGCACGCGTCCGCTGGGCGGTGAGCCGCCGCGGAAGCACGGCGGCGATCGGTCCCGACTCCGAGATTCCGTCCCGAGCTCAAAGAGTAGTCTCCGCCACGCGGCGTATTCAAATGCTCAGGAATGTGATGGTGCGGACATGGACAGGGGAGCGACCGCTTCTCGCGTCGTAAACCGCCCTGGCGGGCGCGAGTTGCAGCCGGTTCTGGCGGGTCTTCGATGGGAATGCCCTCCAGCCCTCTCCGTCGTCGTTCGGGCCCTCCTGGCTGCCCGAAACGATCCTGGGCCCGTGCCTTCGGCGGGCAAAACGGTTCGTGGTCCATCTTAACCGGAACCTGGGCGAGCCGCAGGCCGTCGAGGTGCTCTGCCACGAATGGGCACACGCGCCGGCCTGGAACTACTCGCTCGACCGGTTAGCGCGGACGCCCAGCATCGATCCGGCGGAGTTCGACAGGGCCAGCCATGACGAGGCTTGGGGCGGCGCCTACTCCTGAGTCTGGCGGTCCTATCAGGAGGTCATCCGCGAGGCGGGGTAAGGCCCCGCGTCAACGGCCGTTGCTCTGGGCAACCGAACACCGTCGGACTTCGCGCGGCCGGTAGATGGGCATGCCCATCTACCGGCCCTGCATGGCTAACAACCCGGCTGGTACCAAGTTGGGGGCAGCGTCACTGAGCAAAACCCTCACTTAGAAACTGGCGTTATTCATGGGGGCAGGTCAACTTGCGTGCAGTTGATCTGCTTGACCACCTCACCTGGGCGGCGGTTCAGTTTGTTCTTACGGATCGACACGTTGTGGCAGCCAGAGAGGATGAACGCGGCCGTGGGAGGCTTGTCAAGAAAGAGACCGTCAATCGTATTGTCGCAGATCCTGATCGCCTCTGCATGACTCACTTTGACGCCACCGGCACTCGAATCGGTGATGGTGTTACCAACTATCTCAATGTTCTCGAAAGCGTATTGCGTTGCCTCATTGGGGCTTGCGACGATGTTTGGCCCGATTGTGATCGCGGCATCACCAGAGCCCCAGCCCTTTCGATGACTCGTTTCTCGAAAGCGGTTGTCGCGGATCGTGATGTTGTGTCCCGTGCCACCTTCCAGCCACCAGGCATCGCAGCAGATAACAAGCCCACCGCTTATTCGGGTGAATGAGTTGCTCTCCACGAGGGCCTGAGTGCATCCCTGAATCATCACACGTGTTGAACAGTCACGCCAATCACAATTCCGCATCGTCACATCGAGTTGCAGTGACTTGTTCTCAACCCAGCACCCTCGCAGTCCTGGGACTGCTCGATCGATGCGGACACGTCGAATTGGCCTCTTCTCGCGCACCTTGCAGTGTAGCTCCTTGTCAGCGACTCTTTGCATCAGATCGCGTTGAATGACTTCCAGTTGTTGGTCCGAAAGCTGCTCGACATCAGCGACCACGGCGTCGGCAGCGACGGAAAAGTCATCGTGGCGGTAAAAACGCAGCGTGTCGCCCTGTTTCGGCACATCGTTGTAGACGATCACCGAATCAGCGGCTTCCTGTTCAGCGCATAGCATCAGCTTTCCCATTTGCAGATCCAGCAAGTCATCCGTGTTGCTGCAAAACTCACAGCCATCCATCAGAAAACTGCCTTGGGACATCTCAAACTGAAAAGAATGGCCTCCCGTGAGTCGGCAACTGCCGGGTCGGGGCACAGACCGAACGCGAACGACTTTCCACTCGCCCCGGCCGTCTCCCCACATGACACTCCCTCCGTGGTAGCAGTCAATGTCCTGGAGCAACACATCCTCGCTCTCGGAGCTGATGAACATGATTCCACCATATCCCAGCACGAGACGGTTTCCAGGACGGAACATACCGGCCGCCTCACCGTCACTCACTTTTGGACGGAACGCGACCACCCGATGTTCCGCGTCTTCAATTCGGTAATCGCGGATGGTGTTCCACTGAGGGTTCTTCAACCATTGGCCATCGTGACTGAACGCTTTGACAACATCCTCAGTGTTATTCCCAGGCTTACTCCCCGGAACCTGCAGCGGAAAGCCGGATTCGACCTCCATCATGACCACGCCCGTTTCGCCTTGGAAATGGCTCACGACGCCCTGGATGCAGGGTGATGGATCCGCATCAAGAATGACGGGGCCAATGATCTCAATCTTGCGGGCTTTCCACAGATGAAATAAGGGTTCGCAGTCTTCCTTGATGAACTCAACTCCTTGCAGATTGAGACGAAACCCGTTTTCGGTCTGGCTCAGACCAATCTTCATGCCATTTGGGATGCGATAAACACCCGGTGGTACGGTGAAGTCCCTTCCGCCGGATCGTACCGACTGATTGATTTTCTCAACGATCTCTCGCCCCTTTTCGCGTTGTGCTTGTTTCTCGGCTTGGCTGTACTGCGTCGGATAGACGGGCAGTCCGACACGACTTGTACTTTGGTTGGCGAGTTGCGTGGACTGGCCATGGACTGGCACGAATACGCCGACAAAGCACAAGACAAGTATGAAGAGTCGAAAGAGAATCATGACGCCTCCAACCCGGATTCGTCGTTGGTAACCGCTACGGTAGCGAGTCCGCAGGCACTCGCTGAAGTTTCCCAACTCTTGCGGCACACGAGTCGCCGTGGATGTGCTCCGGCACAACCCTGTGGATAGCCTGAGGGCCAGAAGCATACCATAGAAGCCGAGCCCTGGGCGGGCGGCTCAGGGCAGCCGAGTGACGATCCGACTGATCGCATCGGAGTGACCGATCTCCGCGCCGTCGACGATCACCCGCAGGCCGGGGCCGAGGCCGTAGCGGTCGCCGGTCTCATCCCACAGGATCGTCATCCGTCGCCCCTGGTAGGTGATGCGATCGATGCCGAACCACCGCCAGTCCCGTGGCAGTGACGGCTCCACCTCGACCGTCGAATCGGGATGCACCTTGAGCCCGATGATGCTGGTGATGATCCGATCGCAGGAGCCGGTGGCATCACCGGCGGGAGCCGCCCGCTGCGTCGACGCGAGCCCGCAGAGCGGCAGGTCATGGAGCCATCGGGCCTCGGTCAGCAGGTCTCCGAACCCTGGCGGCAGTTCCCGAATGACGGGGCCTTCGTCGGCGTGGTGGACGTGCTTGCGCAGCGTCCACCAGCGGCGGTAATAGTCGCGTTCCATCTCCGCATCGGGGCACTCGAACCAAGGCGCGTGGTGCCGCAGGAAGTTGGCCGCCTGGCTGTTGGGAATGGGCAGATCCTCGGTCTCGTCGTCGGCCGCATTGAACGCCCGGACCGCAGCCTGTAGCCGCGTAGGCCAGATCGGCGGCTCTGCCGCATCGACCTGCTCTTTCAGGTTCGCCGCACGCTCGACGACGATGGTTCGCAGGGTGTCGACGGCCTTCGTGAACCGCTCGAGCGAATCGACGCCCATCTCCGTCAGGATTGGGCGGAGCCGCTCGGCTGTCTGATCGATCCGCGGCACCAACCGGTCGGCGGCGAAGATCGGCAGGAGTTCCTCCACCCGCTCGCGATACCGGCGCCGCCATTCCACGCGATCGAGCACCGCCATAGCCACGAGCGCGGGTGGCGGCTCGAAGATGCCCGCGCCGGCGTCGGCGAAGATCTGGTCCATCCCGTGCGGCAGGAACCGCACCCGATCCCCCGCCCCAGGGTCCACGTAGACCCGGTAGTTGTTTTGGGCGGAGCAATAGCCGTCCCAGTGGTCTAGGAGTGCCTCGACGGCCGCGAAGGTGATGAACGACTCGACGTCGAGTCGCTCGTCGATCAACGCCGCGCGGTCGGCGTCGTCGACGGTGCGGCAGGCGTCCGCCAGCGCCGCCAGATCGTCGCCGGCGTCGCCCCTGTGCCCCTCGTCTCGCTTGAGGCCTTCGTCGATCTCCTGATTGGGCTGGCAGTCGTAGAGGTTGCCGTCCGCCCGACGGAACGAACGTCGTAGGAAGTCTTCGTCGAACGATTCCTTGAGCAGATAGAGTCCGACGTCGCGGTCCGCGATCCAGACGCGGGCATGCGTCACCCGCGGCGCGGCGACGCCCGCCTTCCGAAATAGCTCCGAGCCGAGGAGTTCGCGAAGCAGCGATTCGTCCTGTACGGAGTTGTTCAGGTGGAACTTGTCGAGCCCGTGGAACCTGCGGCCGGGCACGTGTTTGTCCATGTTGAGCGTCAGGGCTGGGCGATCGTCGAGGTCACGCATGCTGCCAGGACCGCCCTTGATCTTGATCGCCACCCGCTCGTGGACGACATCGCCGTTTTCCACGAGCGTGCAGGTCGTCCAGGTGGACGGCTCGCTCCGCAACGACTCGGCGGCCTTCTCGGAGAGCCGGATCTGGAGCCGCGGCACCACGCTCTGGCCGAACAGGGCTTCCGCCGCGGCGTCGTGGCCGGCGTCATCGGCCTTGGCCGGCACGCAGGCAGTCGCGATGGCGGCCGTCAGTATGACCGCGGCGACAACAGCCGCTCGTCCGCGGTGCGTGCCGATCATGCTTGCGTCCTCGTCTGCCGCAGATTGACCGACTGCACGCCTGCGACGTTGGCAAGGTCGCGGATGAGGGCCTGAGGCGCCGCGTCGGGCGGCAGCAGGGTGCGGTAGACGATCCGCAGGGCCGTTCCTTTTTTTGCCGTGCTGCCGTGGATCGGCTCGGCGGTCACGCCATGGCGGGAGAGCACGTCCCTCATCTGAGGTTCCGCCGCGGCGTCGCTCGCCATTCGCACGGTCAGGTCGTACGTCCGCCGTGCGCCGCGCTGCGGTTCGCTCGACGCGTCCCGGAACAGCCAGGCGACGATGCCGGTGGCGACAACACCGCCGATGCCGACGAGCGGCTGGCCGGCGCCGATGGCCATCCCGACGGCCACGGCGAAGATCACGAATGCCGTATCCTTCGTGTCCCGCACCGCCGTGCGAAACCGCACGATCGATAGGGCGCCCACGAGGCTGAAGGCGAGCGCAATGTTGTCGCCGATCACCTGCGTGACCATCGCGATGAGCACGCACAGCAGCACGAGCGTGCCGGGAAACGACGCCGATTCACGCGAGACATCCCGCGTGCCGCGGTAGATCACCGATACGACCAGGCCGAACAGGGCCGCCGTCGCGAGCCGGAGCGCAAGTACTCGCCAGTCGACCGTCGGCTGGGTGAACGAGGCTGTCAGCCATTCGGGCATCAGCACGCACTCCTGCGTGAACGGACGGTACGGGGGCACTCGGCTGGTGGGGCACGCGGCCTGACGAGTGCCACGAGAGAATACTACACTCGCGTCAGCCTCTTCGTTGTCGAATGGCCAGAGGGTGGCGATTTCCGCCGGTGCGGCCGCGCGACCCCACTGGCTGGCCTCTCTCGGCCCAGCACCCTTCGGCACGACCGCGGCGGGCACCTGACACGCGGCGACAGGATTCCGCTACCGCCAGTTTCGGAACGGCTCGTAGATGCGAAACGCGAAGAACAGTCCGCTGGCACCGAACGCGGAACCGATGACTTCACTCCCAACTGGTATTGGCACATACGAGATCACACCGGTTGATGTGCTGTTCGCGATTTGAAAGTAGCGATACCCGATGTCGAGTGTGATTCGGTCAATAATCGCGTATGCAGCGCCGCCACCGGCCTGCCACGCAAACGTGCTCACGTTGTTCGTCGCGGCAATCTGAAATTTGGTGCCACAAAGTCACCCGCTGGCTGTTTCAGATAGGAGAACCGATAGCCACCGCCGCCGACACCACCGCCGAGGTAGAGCGACAGTCGGTCTGAGGCTTGGTAGTCCCGCCAGAGATTCACGAGGGTCGACCATCCGCTTTTGGCCGACGATGTGAACCGCCATTCCTCAAGGCCGATGGGCGCTTCAAACGTGGTGCCTCGTTGGCTGACGAGATTATCTCGGCTCCGGCCTTCGAACTCGACACGCCAGTTGCGGTCGAGCGCTTCGAATGCGAGGCCAATGGCACCGCCCGCAGTTAACAGCGATTGGTTGGCAGAAGGACTGGGCGACGGATCGCCCGTGCCATTCCCGTTGGGCCCGAGCGGTGTGCCAAGCGTGGCAAAGGAGTTACCGATGATGCCGGCAACGTAGAGTCGTCGTGCGACGCCTTCACCGCGAGAAAGACCGGCCGGCTCGATGAGATCGCCCAACGCGGACGCTTCACGCGGCTGCTGGAAATCGATTGGGGCACCGAGTGCTTCAATGCTTTGCGGGACATCATCACCGGCATTCGCCGCCTTCCACCGCAATGCGCTCGTGCAGTGTCCGCTGCTTAAGGAACGGCTCCGCTGCGGGTGCTTCGCCCATGCCCAGCAGCTCCTTCGCCAGGGAACGCCGATGCTCCCGGTGCGCTGCCAATCAAGTGGGGCAGGTCACGATATAGCCGAAGTTGATCAGCGAGTGGCAACGCCTCAACCGCTATTTCAATTTCGTACCAACGCCCGTCGCTTTTTTGCTTCATGTTTTCTGCTTAACGTTTCAGAGCCAAGACCAGCACGCCAGCACCGACCATGAGTATGCCCAGCCATTCGCGAACCGATGGCCGCTCGTGAAGGAACAGCACTGCGAAGACGGCCACGAGCACAAGGCTGAGTTTGTCGACCGGGGCCACCTTCGAAGCGTCACCAATCTTCAAAGCCCTGAAGTAGCAGACCCATGATGCCCCTGTTGCAAGGCCCGAGAGCAGCAAAAACAGCAGTGTCTTCGCGGGAAGTGTCATCGGGTTCGCCCATTTCCCAGTCCCGATCACGAAGGCGGTCAGAACCACCGCGATGACGCCGGTCCGCACCAGAGTCGCCAGATCGGAATCGACCCCCGTGAGGCCGATCTTCGCGAATATGGCCGTCATCGCTGCAAACACGGCCGAAAGCAACGCCCAGAAAAACCATGTCGTACTGCTTTCCATGGAATCAGTCTCCACGCCCCGCTTGAGCGGTGCCGTTGCTTGAGTCGGTGCCAGCATACCGCAGCTGTTTCATGGCGGAGGTGAATTCTGCCTTGCCACCCTCCCAATACGTGTACTCGCATTCCCCTTGGGCTCTGTGTAGGCTCAGACCCGAAGGAGCCTGAAACGTCCCTGAAAATACTGCGTTGCGGCTTGAGCAAGTAAGGCCGGAAAAGTTTCGACTCAGCGAAGAATGGGTCGGCTAACGGGCTCTATCACATGCCCCCGGGATTCCGATCACCTCCGCTCGCATGGCCATGGCACATCTCATCCACCACTGGACGACACTCGCCCCGCTCGCAGCCGCGGCTCTGCTCGTGCTCACCACCGCCATCGGCGAACAGCCCTGGCTGCTCGTGGGCTGCGTTGCGGCGATCATCGCTGCCGTGCTCGCCGCAGTGCACCATGCAGAAGTGATCGCCCACCGCGTCGGCGAGCCGCTCGGCACGCTCGTGCTCGCCCTTGCCGTGACCGTGATCGAGGCGGCCCTGCTCCTCTCGCTGCTCTTCGCCGGCGGCGCCGGCATGGAGACGCTGCCCCGCGACACCGTCTATGCCACCGTCATGATCATTACCACCGGTGTCGTCGGCCTCTGCACGATGATCGGCGGCCTGGCCCACCGCGAGCAGTCGTTTCGCGTCGATGGGGCGGGCGGGGGACTTGCGGCACTGATCGTGCTCGCGGTCGTCACGCTCGTGCTCCCCGACTTCACGATCACGACCGGCGTCGGCACTTACAGCCGTGGCCAGTCGCTCTTCGCAGCCGTCGTCTCGGCGGCGCTGTGGGGCATTTTCGTCTTTGTCCAGACCATCCGGCACCGCGACTACTTCCTGCCGCACGACGATCAGGCCCGTCCCGAAGAGCATGCCCTGCCTCCCTCGCGCCGGCAGGCGACGCTGAGCCTGGTGTTTCTCCTCGTCGCCCTCGTCGCGGTTGTAGGCCTTGCGAAAGTGCTCTCGCACCCGCTCGAGGAGTTCGTCGAGGCATTTCACCTGCCGCGCGGCGTGGTAGGGATCGTGGTGGCAATGGTGGTGCTCCTGCCCGAGACCTGGGCCGCGATTCGGGCAGCGTATGCCAACCGGCTCCAGAGCAGCATGAACCTCGCGATCGGGTCTGCGCTCGCGACCATCGGCCTCACGGTGCCAGTCGTCGTCTTCTTCGCCACCGCCTACGGACTGCCGCTCGTTCTCGGACTCGACCCGAAGGACATCGTGCTCCTCGCAACGGCCCTGCTCGTGAGCGTTGTCACGCTCGGCACGGGGCGGACGTCGATGATGCAGGGCGCGGTGCACCTCGTGCTCTTCGCGACCTACCTGTTTCTTGCCTGCGTGCCCTGAGACGGGCATCCCGAGGGCACAGTGGCCTACGTTCTCGAAGCGCCTCGAAGGACCGCTAGAGGAAGGGTCGCCGATCGTCTGGCAGTTTCATCTGCCCGAGGGGGCTATCGAGGTAACCAACTGACACCTCGAGATCATCCGTTGGCGATCGACGGTGCAAAGAGTCGGACGAGCAATCCCGATTTCGGCAGCAGGGGAACCGATACCCCTGCCACCCGTATTGTCAGCGGAATGCGCACCTCATTCAGCCCCTTGAGTAGAGGCAAGAGCACGGGCACGGCGGAATTGCTGTATTTGCGCAGTCGCCACCCTGAGTAAAGGGTCGAAACATCAAGCACGACCCCGGCCTCATCAGCACTGATCACGACCGGGCGACCATCGAAAGTTCCCGTGAGTCGCCCGGCCAAGATCAGTTTGGGGACGTGCCTGTGTCCCGAGTGCGAATCTTCATCGTCCCGTGCAGAACCCATTCGGCATGCTCGGCTGACGGGCCTGTGCCGCTGGGGATTTTGATGTGCATGTTGTCGAA
>CANHCU010000007.1 GCA_947459185.1 Planctomycetaceae bacterium
AGGGTCCTCGCTCGCACAAAAATGGCCGTTCCCTTATGGGATCGCACGCCCCCGCCGCCGGCCATTCGGCCTCTAAAATGGACCAAATACCTTATTTTCGGTTCTTCAGCCAGCAGATGCGGCCGCCGCCAAACCATGTGCAGCAGGATGTCCTCTTGGGGAAGTTAGCGAGGAAAAGATGGCCGGGTTCGACGCCTCCAGCACGCTGCTCCATACCCAAGACTGGCCATACGAGAATGGCTAGTCCATTTGTGAAGGCTGGCATATTCGCGTTTCGGTCAGCATGCTGATGCCGGGAGCGAGGTCCGCAATGTGGGACTGGTGGTTTGCCTGGCACGGCAGCGACTCCCTGCGCTACAAACTCTGGAAACCCCCGGGCCCACGTTCATGCCGTCTGGGGCTGGGCCGATCGTAGAGCCCGGTCATTCCGACGAACGCGTGGCGTCACGCCCCGACGTAGCGGGCGACGATCGCCCGGGCCTTCGATTCGTCACGGGTGCCAGCCACGATCGCCCGGCCATCGGCAAACACGGAGACCTGAATCCCCGGTTCGACCTCAGCACGCACCAACCATGGGTTCGCCGTTACGGCGCCAAAGGCCTGAAGCCGCGCCGCCAGTGCGGCCAGATCGACAGCCCCTGGCCGCGCCGCCGCCACCTGCACCGCGTCGCGGCCACAGATCGCCGCCGCCTGCGTGCCCATCCTGCCTTCGAGCCAGGGAAAATCGCCGCCGCGACAGGTGGCACAGCCCTGCTCGGCGAGCGAGGAGAGATCGATCGTCTTCCAGACACCCTCCCAGAGGTCACACGCCAGCAGCCGACTGCCCAGTCCGACGGTCGCGCCCACGATCAGCTTGATCACCTCGGCTGCCTCGATCGCTCCCACCACGACTGCAGTCGGGCCGATGATGCCGGCCGTGTCGCAGGTCGGCATCACGCCGGGGGCCGGCGGCTCCGGGATGAGGCACCGCAGGCAGGCTGTCGTGCCCGGCAACACCGTCATGACGCGGCCCTCGGCGCCGATCGCACCGCCGTACACCCACGGGATGCCATGCCGGCAGGCATATTCGTTGACGATAAACCGGGCCTCAAAGTTGTCGGTGCCATCCACGATCACGTCGACGCCGCCGAGGAGCGTCTCTGCATTCGTGGGCGTGAGATCGGCGACCACCGGCTCGATCTTCGCCCCGGAATTGATCCGGCTGAGATGCGCCGCCGCGGCCGCGGCCTTGGGAACACCGGCAGCCACGTCGGCCTCGTCGAAAAGCACCTGCCGCGGCAGGTTCGAGAGTTCGGGCACATCGCGGTCGATGATCCGCACGAAGCCCAAGCCCGCCCGCACGAGCGTCATCGCCACCACGCTGCCAAGCGCCCCGCAGCCGACGACGGCCACGCGGGCGCCGGCAAGCCGCGCCTGCCCTTCGGGGCCGAGCGGCGTGAATCGCACCTGCCGGGAATAGCGTTCTGGATCGAAGGCTGTCATCAGCGAGATGCTACCACGCGGTAGTCAGATACCCCGCCCAGTCCCAGGGAAGCTGCGTCGCTCCCTCAGCGAGCCCCCAGACGGCAAGCGCGGCCTGCAGCCGATCACACTCCTGCCGGTGCTCGGCCGTGTTGCCCGCAGCCACAACTCGCTGGGCCACCAGCGGCTTGTCCGTCCCCCATGGGCTCCCAAAACGCCAGACGTCGTGGGGCAGGCGGTCGCAGGGAAGATCCACGATGATGCAATCGACGCCACCCACGATCGCTGCGGGCACCGGATCGGGTGGCTGCGTGCCATCCACTTCCAGACCCACGAGCATCGTGCCCTTGAGCGGCCGCATGGCAGCGACGATCCCCGCGGTCTCTTCTGGGCATGTCTCCCGCGGCACCACCGCCAGCACGACCGATGGATGCACCGCCCAGGCGGCGATGCGGTCCCTGGCCTCCGCGGCATCGAGTGGCGAGCCGACTGCATCCACGAGCCTCGCGATGATGGCCACGCCCGCCTGATCGGCGGCTTCACAGATCGCGTCGGAAGGATCGTCGATCACAGCGGCGGCAGAGAGACTCCGCAGCGACGTTGGATCGAAGCCCGTCGGGGGAATCGTCACGCCACGCGGCACCCAGCGTCTCCCTTCGAGCCAGAGTGATCGCCCACGCACGCCCAGCCGCCGGAGGCCGACCGTCCGCTCGACGACGGCGACGGTTTGATCGCAATGCTGGACCTCCGCGTGCAGCCGATAGAGATTGGGAAGTTCGGGCGTCCAATAGGCGGGCTCTGTGAACACGGCCCGCGCGAGAGCCTGTCCCGCGTCGGCGGCTGCCGCGTGATCGGCTGTCACGTCAACCAGTTTCACCGTCGTTGGCAGTGTCATGTCGCGGCCACGTCGGGGGCCCACGAGAGTACCCGTGAGGTGGAGCCGACCGCCGTCGCCCGTCCCGCAGTCCGAGATGCGCACCATGATCTCAGCCCGCATGTCGTCGGCCCGACCGGCCAGGATCGCCAGTGGCAGCGTTGGGCCGGAAGGTGTCACGGGGCATTCCTTCTGGTGATCGTTCAAGCTGGGAACCGCTCTCGGGCCATCTCACCCAGATGCCGCAGGTCGAGTTTCCCCGACCCAAGCACCGGCAGTTCTGCGATCTCGGCAAAGCTGCCGGCCGACGGCACCCAGAGGTTTGGCAGGCCACGTTGCAGGAGTTTCTGCACGATCTCCGTCGGGCTCTGGGAGATCGGCAGGTGAAAGACGATCAGTCGCTCCCCCTTGGTAGCGTCGGGAACGGACGTCACCACCGCCAGTAATTCCCCTTCCGCGGCACCCAGCGCCTCGTTCACCGCCTCCTCGATGGTGAGGTGCGGCACCATCTCCCCGCCGATCTTCGAGAACCGGCTCTCGCGGCCGGTGATCGTGATGAACCCCTCGGCATCAAGTCTGGCGATGTCGCCGGTGCAGTACCAGCCGTCCTGCACCACCTTCGCCGTCAGGTCGGGCCGGTTGAGGTAGCCCTGCATCACGTTGGGGCCGCTGATCCAGAGCATGCCGTCTTCGCCGACGGGCAGCTCCTTGAGGCTCTCTCGTTCGGTGATTCGGGCGCGGCAGCCGAGGATCGGCTTGCCCACCGTGCCTTCCCGCGCATCGACCGGCCGGCCCGGCACGTGCCGCGACGGCGGCACGTTGGCCGCCACGAGTGGCGAGAGTTCGGTCGCACCATACGCCTCGCTCGGCCGCAGGCCGAACCGCTTCTCGAAGGCATCGCTGACCTCTTTCGGCAGCTTCTCGGCAGCGCCAAACACCGCCTCCAGCGTCGAAAAATCCTCTGCCGGCGTCCGCCGCGTGTAGTAGCGCAGGAAGGTGGGCGTGGCCATCAGAAGGGTGGCATGATATTCACGCGCCAGCCGACCGACCGCCTGTGCGTCGCGCGGATCGGTGTGGTAGGCCACGGCGGGCTCGAGCGCCAGCGGCGTCCAGAGCGTGGTCGTATAGCCGTACGAATGGAAGAACGGCAGCACGCCAAGCGCCACGTCGGCCGGGGACAGGTGCAGCATGCTGTCGATCGCCCGAACCTGCGAGCCGACGTTGCCAACCGAAAGCACAACCCCCTTCGGATCGCCGGTGGAGCCCGACGTGAAGATCACCGTGAGCACGTCGTCAGGTCGGATGCGGTCGAGCCCCAGCAGTTTCTCAAGCAACCCCACCGGCGTGATCGTGGCATGGACGAAGGCCCGCACCTTGTCGAACGTGCCGAGTTGCTTCCGCAGGTCGCCGGCATCGAGGAGCCTCGGCCCCGCATCGAGTTTCACCCGGCTGAGAAAGGCCGGGCTCGAGATCACGTGCCTGAGTCCCGCTCGTTCGATGCAAAGGTCGAGGATCGCCTGCGACGTCGTGTAGTTGAGGTTCACCGCCACGCGGCCCGAAAGGGCCAACGCCGCATTCACCACCGCCGCGCCGGCCGTGGGCGGCAGCAGCACGCCCACCATCTTTTCGTCGGCCGCGAGCACGCGATCGAGCACGGACTTGGCGGCGAAGATTCGCGTCAGCAATTCCCGGCCGGTCAGCCGCGTGCCGAGCGAGTCAGCCATCTTCAGTCGGCCGCCGGCGCTGCGGCAGGCCCGCAGCAGCAGCCGCTGCAATACCATCGGTTGTTCGGTCGCGGTGGTCATGAGTGGGTCCAGAGGGCTGCTGCGGGCGGGCTCGTTGCCCGTCCCCCTGCAGGCATTAGAATCGGCGGCTCCCGGACTGACCAGTTCAGACGGAAGCAGGCCCGTTTCCCTTCCCGTGCGCAGCCCGCGCACAGTTCTCTGGATCCCCGTGATGCCCCGCTACCAGCCGTCCCTGATCGAACCGAAGTGGCAGGCCTGGTGGGACGCGCACGGCACCTTCGCCACGCCGCGGCTGCCGGCGAACCGCAAGACGTACGTGCTCGACATGTTCCCCTACCCGAGTGGCGACGGGCTGCACGTGGGCCATCCAGAGGGCTACACAGCCACCGACATCGTGGCGCGGTTCGAACGGATGCGGGGCACGAGCGTCATGCACCCGATGGGCTTCGACGCCTTCGGCCTGCCGGCGGAGGAGCATGCGATCCGCACCGGCACCCCGCCGCGGGAGAGCACCGAGCGCAATATCGACACCTTCCGCCGTCAGCTGAGGATGCTCGGCTTCAGCTACGACTGGAACCGCTCGCTGGCGACGACCGACCCGGAATACGTCCGCTGGACGCAGTGGATCTTCCTGCAGCTCTTCGACACCTGGTTCGACACCGCCCTGCAGAAGGGCCGGCCGATCGCCGAACTGCCGATTCCCGCCGAGGTCGCAGGCCAAGGCGAACCGGCCGTCGCGGCCTACCGCGATGCTCACCGGCTCGCCTACCAGTCGGAGGCGCCGGTGAACTGGTGCCCCGCGCTCGGCACCGTGCTGGCCAACGAGGAAGTGATCGGCGGCGTGAGCGAGCGGGGCGGCCATCCGGTGGTGCGGATTCCGTTGCGGCAATGGATGCTGCGGATCACCGCCTATGCCGACCGGCTCGACCGCGAACTCGAGAGCCTCGACTGGCCCACGAGCATCAAGAAACTCCAGCGCGACTGGATCGGCCGCAGCACCGGCGCCGAGGTCGATTTCTTCATCCCGCCCACTGGTAGTGGTGATGCGGCCTGCCAGCAGTGGAAACAGCTGCGTGCTGAAGCCGGCTTCCCGGAGCGTGCCCCCGACGACGTGCTCCGCGTCTACACAACCCGCCCCGACACGCTCTACGGCGTGACCTTCATGGTCATCGCGCCGGAGCACCCGCTGCTCGACCGGCTCACGGCGCCGGCGCACCGCGAGGCGATCCGGACGTATTGCGAGGCGGCGTCGCGGAAGAGCGACCTCGACCGCACCGACCTGGCCCGCGACAAGACGGGCGTGTTCACCGGCTCGTATGTCGTGCATCCGCTCTCGGGCACATCCGTCCCCGTCTGGGTGGCCGACTATGTACTGGCCTCGTATGGCACCGGCGCGATCATGGCCGTGCCGGCACACGACGACCGCGACTTTGAATTCGCGAATACTTTCGGGCTCGATGTGATCACGGTGGTGGAGCCAGCCGAGGGCGCCGCCCTGGCGGCGGGCGAACTCTTCTCGGGAGACGGCGTGGCGATCGCCTCGGGCCCCTACACCGGCCTCGACACGCGGGCTTTCATCACACGGGTGTCCCATGATCTCGAGGCCGCCGGACTCGGCCGGCCGGCGGTCAACTACAAGCTCCGCGACTGGCTCTTCAGTCGGCAGCGTTTCTGGGGCGAACCGTTCCCGATCCTCCATGAACTCGACGCCGAGGGCCGCCCCACCGGCGCGATTCGCGGCGTGGACGAACGCGAACTCCCGGTGCACCTGCCACACCTCACCGACTTCAAGCCCGGTCAGACGCCCGATCCGCCGCTCTCCCGGTCGCCGGCCGACTGGCTGTTCGTCGAACGCGACGGCAAGAGGTATCGGCGCGAGACCAACACGATGCCGCAGTGGGCCGGCTCCTGCTGGTACTACCTCCGTTTTCTCGACCCCGGCAACACCGACCGCTTCCTCGACCCCGAGATCGAGAAGGCCTGGATGCCGGTCGATCTCTACGTCGGCGGCGCGGAGCATGCCGTGCTCCATCTGCTCTACAGCCGGTTCTGGCACAAGGTGCTCTTCGACCGCGGCCATGTCTCGCATGCCGAGCCGTTCGGGAAGCTCGTGAACCAGGGGATGATCCTGGGCGAAATGGAGTTCACCGGCTACCGCAGCGCGAAGGGTGGCTGGGTGATGGCGGGCCAGCAGGGGGAGGGTGATTCCCCGGTGAAGGTTCGCGCCGATCAGGTGGAGAAGCAGGGGGAGCACTTCGTGCTCCGCGACGCGCCCAAGATCCGCGTCGAGAGCCGGGCCTACAAGATGTCGAAGAGCCGCGGCAACGTGGTGAATCCCGATCAGGTCGTCCGCGACCACGGTGCCGACAGCTTGAGGCTCTACGAGATGTTCATGGGACCGCTGGAGGCGACGAAGCCCTGGAGCACGGCGGGCGTGGGGGGCGTGCGAGGGTTCCTCGACCGCTGCTGGCGTCTCGTCGTCGATGAACGGGCCGACGGAATCACGCTGGCCCCACAGGTCTGTGACGACGCCCCGACCGACGACCAGCTTCGCGAGATCAACCGCACGATCGACAAGGTGACGAAGGACATCCACGCGCTCTCATTCAATACTGCGATCGCTCGCATGATGGAGTTTGTGAATTTCTGCACGCCGCTCGAGCGGCGGCCGCGGGCGATCCTTGAACCGTTCGTGACCGTGCTCGCTCCCTTCGCGCCGCATCTCGCCGAGGAACTCTGGGAGATTCTCGGCCGGCCCGCCCCCGTGTCGTTGGCCGCATGGCCTGCCATCGAGGAGAAGTGGCTCAAGGACGACACGGTCGAAATCCCTGTGCAGATCCAGGGGAAGCTCCGCGGCCGCGTGGTCGTGCCCGCTGACGCCGATGCCGAGGCGATGAAGGCAGCGGCGGTGGCCGATCCGAAGATCGCCGAACTGATCGCCGGCAAGGAGATCGCCAAGGTCGTGGCGGTCCCCGGGCGGCTCGTGAACTTCGTGCTGAAGTGAAAAAAGGGGACGCAGCTCTTTTCCGGACGGAAAAGAGCTGCGTCCCCTTTTCCATGCATCGCGGGTTCCCGTAGCATGATGGCCGGCGGGCAGGCACAGGCATTCGCAAGGAAGGCGTCAAGATGAGCGTGCAACGTGTATTGGCTCTGGTGCTCGGCGGTGGACGCGGCACCCGGCTCTATCCCCTCACCCGCGACCGTTCCAAGCCCGCCGTGCCTCTGGCGGGCAAGTACCGCATCATCGACGTGCCGCTCTCCAACTGCATCAACAGCGGCGTGCAGCGGATCTACGTGCTCACGCAGTTCAACTCCGTGAGCCTGCACAGGCACATCCGCCGCACCTACACGTTCGATCCGTTCAACGGCGGCTTCGTGGAGATTCTGGCCGCCCAGCAGACGACCGACAACGCGGGATGGTATCAGGGCACCGCCGACGCGGTTCGCCAAAACCTCCGCTACATCCAGCAGCCCGACATTCGCCACGTGCTGATCCTCTCCGGCGACCAGCTCTACCGGATGAACTACGCCGACATGTTGGCCACCCACATGTCGAGCCGCGCCGACGTCACGATCGCGGGGATTCCGGTTCACGCGGAGGCGGCCTCGGCGCTCGGCATCATGCGGCTCGACGGCCATGGCCGCGTCGAGGGCTTTCTGGAGAAGCCGCAGACGCAGAAAGAACTCGACATGATGCGGACCGACCCTGACTGGATCGAGCGGCAGGGCATCCCTGCCCAGGGTCGCAGCCTGATGGCGAGCATGGGCATCTACCTGTTCGACCGCGACTGCCTCGTCGACCTGCTCACCAAGACCGATTACCAGGACTTCGGCCGCGAGGTTTTCCCGGCGTCGATCCGTGCCAAGAAGGTGCAGCTGCACCCGTTCGACGGCTACTGGGAGGACATCGGCACGATCCGCTCCTACTACCAGTGCAACCTCGATCTGGCCAGCCCCGCGCCACCATTCGACATGGCCATGCCGGAGGCCCCGATCTATTCCCGCGGCAGGTTCCTGCCGCCATCACGCATCGACGGCGCCACCATTCGGCACAGCCTGCTTTCCGACGGCTGCCTCGTCGAAGAAGGAGCGGTGATCGAGAACAGCGTGATCGGCGTGCGCTGCCGGATCGACCGCGACGTGGTGATCCGCAATTCCGTGATCCTCGGCAACGACTTCTTCGAGACGGCGGACGACATCGCCGCCAACACTGCCAAGGGCCTGCCGCGGATGGGCATCGGCGCGGGCACCGTGATCGAGGGTGCGATCGTCGACAAGAACGTGCGGATTGGCCGCGGGGCCAGGATCGTCAACGACCATGGCTGCGAGACATCAGCCGATAGCGACCGTTTCACGGTCCGCGACGGCATCGCCGTGGTGCCCAAGGACGCGGTCGTTCCCGACGGCTGGCGTCCCTAGCACGACGTCCGTGAGCCGGTTAAGGGGCTCCGCTCAGCGGCTGCGGGCCCGCCAGCCGGGAGTCTCGCCAGTCTGGACAGGCTGCGTGACAGGAGCCACTGAAGGCTGTGTCGCCCCCTGCGATTCTCCTAAGGGAGCACCCTCTTCAGCCGCAGCGTGTTCGGCCTTCGCTTCTTTTTTGTCCGTCTGCGGCGTGTCTGTCTGTTCCATGGCGGCTGGCACAGGCTCGAGTGCGTCTGCCGTGGAGCCAGCCGCTTCAGGAACCACCTCCAGTCGGCCGTCTGTCCCGATCTCTTCCTCCGATTCCCCGACCACGGCGACCGCCTGCTGCAACGCGTCCGCGCCGGTCTCGTCGGCGAGCGTGGGCGTCGACTCGTTCTCTTGCGGCCCTTCGGCCTGAGCACCGCCGTTTTTCACGATCAGCGGCCACGGCTTCGGAGCTGCCCGCAGTGGCAGGATGCCGTTGCTGCGGGCGCGGAAGTCGTTTTGTGGCGACGAACCGTTAGGCACCGGTCCGGAATAGTCGAACGGATCGGGGCACATCGTGCAGCCGATCGAAGCCAGCCCCATGGCGGCCACCGTCGCAAGCGTCCATGCCCGCGGAAGCGGATCCCGTGTCAGTCGTGCCTCAACCATGCGGTCCCTTCCAGATGGCGGGATCGGTCTCCCACCGGGCGTCGCAGGCCTCCCCAAAGGCCCGCGATTCACGCCGTCGCCCGGGCGTCACGCCCCGGAGCTCATCAGCGGCTGCTCCCCACCCCCAACACCCACAAAAGTTTTCGGCCGATCGGCGGTCGCTTCTCCAGAAAAACCGGCTCAACCGTCAAAACCGGCCCGAGCGAGCGACTGGGAGACACGAAATCTCTCGATGCTGAGGAGCCGGTGGCGACCCACCGCCGTTTGGGGAGCCGGGATCGGCGGAAGCTCGAGGAGCTTTTGGATTTTTCGCCTCAGCGGGAGAGAGCACAACCACAACGCGTGATGGCGAAAAAGCCACCGCGACGAGACTTCTGCCGTCCCGGCGGCACATGCCGCAGCCGGCGACGGTGTGTTCACGAAAAACATCGCATCGTGTCGCCACGACAGGCGGATGCCTGTCCTCAGCCAGCCTCTTGGCCGACATCCGTCGGCTGGTTCTTACCCGGCCCTCCGGGCCTGGCGCCGAGCGGGCCCGCTACAACCGCACACCCATCTTCGCCATGAGGAGCTTCATGTCGTCCCAGACGTCGCGTTTCGCCGGCGGATTCCGCAGCAGATACGACGGGTGATAGGTGCAGATCACCTGCGACGACTTCCAGGAAAACCACCGCTTCCGCAGATTCCCGATCGTCTCGTCGGTCTGGAGAAGGGCCTGAGCGGCCGTGGTGCCGAGGCAGCAGATGTACTCCGGTGCGATGATCTCCAGTTGCTTTTCGAAGTAGCCGCGGCAGTTGGCAGTCTCCTCTGGCAGCGGCCGACGGTTGTCGGGCGGCCGGCACTTGAGCACGTTGAGGATGTAGACCTCTTCCCGCGAGAGCGTGCACGACTCGATGATCTTCGTGAGCAGCTGTCCGGCCCGGCCCACGAAGGGCTCACCCGACGCATCCTCATCGGCGCCGGGAGCTTCGCCTAGGAAGCAGAGTCTCGCCGTGGCGGGTCCCACGCCAAAGACCGTGTGGGTGCGGGCCTTGGCCAGCGGCTCGCACAACCGACAGGCAGCCACCTCGTCGCGAAGGATGTCCAACGACCGGATCCGTGCCGCCGCGCCGCCGGCCGTGGGCGATGCGGCAATCGCAGCGGGAGCATCGACGGCCGCAGCGGCTGGGCCACGCGGGGCGGCTCGGTTACCGGCCGTTGGCCCGGCCTTCGACCCACGCCGCCTGGGCAGATCCGAAACACCCGCCGAGGCCAGGCTCTCCAGCCGCTGTTTCAACGCACGCTTGCGGCTTCCACCGCCCTGTGTGCCCGACGTGCCGGCGTTTCCATCCATGGATCGCGTCCGTCCTGTAGGTGGTGGGGATTCGCAGCCCGTCGATACAAGGGATGGCTTTTTCCACAGCCAGTCAGAGCGCGCGACGGTGTCGTTTCGGGCCTCGGCCCTTGCCGAGGAGCGCTGCCGCCGATGGCTTCTTCGGTTCAGCGGGAGCGGGCTCCGGGGCAGCCGCATCGGCCAGCCCGCCCAGCTGCCCGCTCTCATCAACACCAGCTCGGTCGCCGACTCCCAATCGCGGCAGCTCAGTCTTGGGACGGCGGTCGAACGCCTCGAATCCCGGAATCTCGTCCCGCTTGAGCAGCCGCTCGATTCGCATCTCGATCCGCGTGAGCTGCGGCCCCTCCTCGGGGCTGACGAACGTGTAGGCGACGCCCTCGCGGCCCATGCGGCCGGTTCGCCCCACCCGGTGCACATAGTCGTCACAGAACTCGGGAATGTCGTAATTGATGATGTGCGACACTCCCGACACGTCGATACCGCGGCCCACCACGTCGGTGGCCACGAGGATGCGGGTCGAACCCTCACGAAATTGCTTCATCGCCCGGTCACGGGCTCCCTGCGGGAGGTCGCCATGGATGCAGGCCACTTCGTCGGGATGGCCGCTCTGGCCGGCGGCGCGGCTACGACGGCGCGAGAGCCGCTCGAAGATCTTGTCGGTGCCACGCTTCGTCCGACAGAACACGATCACCTGCCGCGGGTCTTCCCGTTCGAGTAGCTTCTCGAGGAGATCGAACTTGCGGGTGGGATCGACGGTGAAATAGGCCTGCTCGATCGTTTCGACGGCGAGTTCGTTGACGGAGAAGTCGAGGATCTCCGGATCCCGCATGTAGCGCGTCGCGAGCTTGGCCACCGCCGGCGGCACCGTGGCGGAGAGCAGGAGTGTCTGCCGGCTTTCGGGACAGCGGCGGAGGATCTTCTCGATGTCGGGCCGGAAGCCGATGTCGAGCATCCGATCGGCCTCGTCGAGCGTCACGATTTCAAGCGCGGAAAACGACAGCGTGCCACGGCTCATGTGATCGAGCACGCGGCCCGGCGTGCCGACGATCACCGCCGGATGCTTCGCCAGTTTGTCGATCTGTCCCTTGATCGGTTTGCCGCCATAGACGGCGACGCAGTGGATCCGCGAGCCGTGCGCCAGCTTCTCGAACTCATCACGCACCTGCACGGCGAGTTCCCTGGTCGGCACGAGCACGAGCGCCCGCGGGCCGCCAGCGCGGCCCGGCTGCAGCATTCGTTCGAGGATCGGCAACACGAACGATGCCGTCTTGCCGGTGCCCGTGCGGGCCTGTCCAAGCACGTCGATGCCCGTCAGGGCCTTGGGAATCAGGCCGGCCTGAACGGGCGTCGGCGTCGTGTAGCCAGCCCGCTCCACCGCGGCCATTGTGGCGGGCGACAGCCCCATCGTGCGAAAACTGCCTGCGGCATTGCCGACGTCCTGACGCGCCACATCCTTCGCTTCGCCGAAATGCTCCACACGCGGACCATCACCCTCGTTCACAGACACTCGTAATCCTCTTCTGAAAGACTCACAGGCCGCGCACAAGACCCCGACATGAAGCAGCAAACGACCGGGTTTCCCATTGAAAACTACCACGGCGGCCCCGTTCCGGCAAACGCAGCGTCTCGGTGCTGCACGCGGCAGCCTGCCCTTCTCATCGCCAAAGTAGGGCCGAGGCGGCCCGAATTCCCTTGGTCGCGGTGCGACTTGGATGGGAGAGCGGGTTGCCCGTGCCCCGAGAGCCGGCGTTGCTGTATTCACGCGAAACATGGCATCCTGCCATTTTCGCTTGGCAAACGCAGTTTGCTGGTGCTGCGCTTCGCATCCTGCGAAGCAGTTGTGGACGAGGGCGGGTTGCCCGGACACCGAAGCGAGCGTCAGGCGCCTCGGCGAATCATGCGCACCACTATCCCCAACGCTGTCGCCGAGCCGCCGTGCGAGCGGAGCGTGTCCGGGGAACCCGCCCGGCGACAGCTATCACCCACGGGGGCTTCTGGCGCGCACCTACCGGTCGAAGATCTTCCGGATGGCCCACACCGTGGCCGCCCGGCCGGCGCGGGCGATCGATCGCGTCAGCGGGATGCTCTTCGGGCAGACGGCGACACAGTTTTGAGCGTTGCCGCACATCTGGATGCCACCCTGCGACGTCAGCGCCTCCAGCCGCTCATCGGCAATCATCTTGCCGGTGGGATGGCCGTTGAACAGCATCGCCTGGCTGATCGCATGCGCTCCCACGAAGCCGGAATCAAAGGCCGCCTTCTTCCGAGAATCGAATTCCTCCGCCGATTCATCCTCGCGGCGAACCACTTCGATCTTCGTGAACTGCGGGCATGCCTCCATGCAGCAGCCGCAACTGATGCAGGTGGCCAGGGGATAGGCATCCTCCTGACTCTCCGGCGAGATCCGAGGGCCTGGGCCGTGATCGTACGATCCATCCACAGGCACCCACGCCTTCACCCGCTCCAGTGCACGGAACAACCTGCTCCGATCCACCACGAGATCGCGAACGACGGGAAACTTCGACATCGGCCGCAGTTCGATCTCGTCGCCCGACTCCGCCAGCAGTTTGTCCACCAGCGCCGAGCAGGCCATTCGCGTCCGCCCGTTGATCAGCATGGTGCAGGAGCCGCAGACCTCTTCCAGGCAGTTGCAATCCCAGGCCACGGGGGCGACCCGGCGACCATCCCGAGACTTCGCCCGGGCGGCGACCTGCTGCAGGATGCTGATGACGTTCATGTTTTCGACGTAGGGAATCTCGAAACGCTCCCAGTAGCTCTCTTCGCCGGGGGCATCCTGCCGGAGAATACGCACGCGGACGACTCGCGGCGCCGCGGCACCGTGCCCATTCCCGCCGTGGTCGGCCACCGCCTGTTGCCCCGCGTCGCCGCTGTGTTCGGCTGATTCAACTGCCTTGATCATCGGTTCGTTCTCCTACGCTCTCGGAAACCGGACTCTGTTCCATTCACATCGGGCCGCCTCGTGGCGGGCGTCCTTCAACTCGCCGAGCCGGCGTAGGCAGGCTGATTCCCATGCCCCTCGCCGACGCCCTGCCCCGCGCTGCCACCCTGCCCTTCGCCGGCAACGGCCGCCTTCTTCAGCCGCTCGTTCCAGACTTCCTCGATCATCTCGCCGCCCACCAGTCCGTAGAGCCGTGGACGCGGCGGAGTCAGCGAGGTGTCTACGTCTTCATAGCTGATCTCAGGCTCACCGTCCGCGCCATACTTCGCCACCGTTGACTTCAGCCAACGCCGCGTGTTGGCCTCGAATCGATCGCACCACTGCTCCGCCTCGCGACGCTTTTCCGCGAGATCGGTGGCCTGAAGCCCCGGCATGGCGAAGTCGGGCTTGTAGTGGGCCCCGCGACATTCGTCACGCTGCAGGGCTCCCTTGAGAATCAGTTTCGCGAGCGGAAACATGTCGCCCAGCGACTTCGTGAACACCACGTTTTGGTTGGTCCAGTTGCCCGAATCCGACACCGCACACCGCCCCCACCGCTCCTCCAGCGAGCAGACCTCAGCATAGGCGGCCGCCAGTTGCTCATTGCGACGGACCACCGTGGCGACACGGGTCATGAGGTTGCCAAGTTGCTGATGCAGGTCGTAGGGATTTTCATCACCGGCCGTCCGCGAGAGCAGCGAGTGGTGTCGCTCCTCCTCGCGACGCAGCCTCGATTCGAAGAGCCGCGACGACTCCTCCGCAGCCTGCTTGCCACCGGCATCGACTCCCGCGATCACACCCGGCGCACAGAACAGGCCGCTAAAAATGCAGGAGAGGAGCGAATTCGCGCCGAGACGATTCGCGCCGTGGTACTGATAGTCGCACTCGCCGATCGCATACAGACCGGGAATATTGGTCTGCTGATTTCGTGGCGAGCCCTCCACGAGCCCCCCGGTGCTGCTCTTCTGATAATCGACCCAGAGCCCGCCCATGGAATAGTGCACGGCCGGGAAAATTTTCATCGGCACGACACGCGGATCAACGCCCTGGAATTTCTCGTAGATCTCAAGGATCCCGCCGAGTTTGCGGTCGAGCGTCTCACGCGGCACATGCGTGAGATCGAGGTAGACACACAGCCGGTCTTTCTCGACCGACAGCCCCTCGTTGGTGCAGATGTCGAAAATCTCGCGGGTGGCTATGTCGCGAGGCACAAGATTCCCGTACTTCGGATAGCGTTCCTCGAGGAAGTAGCTCCGCTCCGCTTCGGGAATATTGCGGGGATCACGGGGATCGTGCGGCGTCTTGGGCACCCACACGCGACCGCCTTCACCGCGGGCGCTCTCGCTCATCAGCCGCAGTTTGTCGGCGCCGGGAATGGCGGTCGGATGCACCTGGATGAATTCGCCGTTGCCATACCAGGCACCCGCCCGGTAGGCCCGACTCACGGCGCTTCCCGTGCAGACCATCGACATCGTCGAGCGGCCGTAAAGGAGGCCGCACCCACCCGTCGCGATGATGACAGCATCCGCCGAAAAGGCACGGAACTGCATGGTGACGAGATCCTGACAGATCGCGCCCCGACACCGCCCCGAGTCATCGAGCACCGGCTCCAGGAAATCCCAGAACTCCCACTTCTTGACCTTTCCATCCACCTCCCAGCGGCGGACCTGCTCGTCGAGCGAATAGAGCAACTGCTGGCCGGTGGTCGCGCCGGCAAAGGCCGTCCGCTTGAAGAGCGTGCCGCCAAACCGCCGCTGATCGCGATACCCTTCTGGAGTGCGGTTGAACGGCACGCCGAGACGGTCCATCAGGTCAACGATTCGCGGCCCCCAGTCGGCCATTTCCTTGACCGGCGGTTGATGCTGCAGGAAGTCGCCGCCGTAGACGGTGTCGTCAAAGTGTTTCCACTCGTTGTCGCCCTGCTGTCGCGTCAGGGAGTTAACGCTGTTGATGCCCCCTTGAGCGCAGACGCTGTGCGAGCGTTTCACAGGCACGAGGCTGACCAGATCGACATTCGCACCGAGTTCCGCCAGCCGCATGGTGGCGGAGAGGCCGGCCAATCCGCCACCGATCACGAGGACTCTGGGTTGTGCCATGCTGCTCGGGCTCCAAAGAGGTAGCTAGAAGGTCGCTAGTGGGTTGTTAGTAGGTTGTTCCGGAGATTGGTAAGGCCCCGGGTCGCGACTGGTGATCGACAGGCGACTGGCCGCCTTCCATCATCCGCTTCACATCATCCATGCGATTCTCGATCGCCCGCGCCTGTTCGACATCGACGCTCCGCATGCCGCCCAGGGCCCCAAGGCCGGCTCCACCCAGCAGCACGCCGACCGCGATGCTGATCCAGTTGGCCCGCCGCATGGCGGCCGGGCTCGTCCACAGACCCCAGGTAATGCCGAGCGTCCAGAGGCCGTTGGAAAAGTGGAATACGGTTGACAGAACGCCCACCGCGTAAAGGATCGAGATCAGCAGGGGCCGCAGGACCACCGCCGCGGAACTCGTGGCATGATGCGGGTCGAACTTCCCACCACCAAACGGCGTGCCGAGCCAGTGCAACTGAGTGATGTGCCAGATGATGAAGACGAAGGCGATCATGCCGGTGGCCCGCTGCAGCGTGTACCGAACGTTGCCGACGTATGAGTAGGAGCCGACATTCGGCAGACCGTTGGCGATGATCACGAACCCCACCACGGCATGGAACAGCATCGACAGAAAGATGAACGCCCACTCGATCGGCACGAGCAGTGGCCCCAGCGAGTGGATCATGTCCACGCGAGACTGAAAGGTGCCCGGGCCGGCGAGCACGGAGGCGTTCGTGAGCAAATGGACGACCAGGAAGGCCCCGACCGGAATGAGGCCCGCCAACGAGAACAACCGGTAGATCAGAAATTGGTGACGGGCCAGGAATGATGGGGACGGGTCGTTCGCGGTCACAAACTGCCTCGCTGCACTGAGTTCGACGCCGGATCCGATGCGGACGGGGCAACCGCCGCGGCGGGGCTGCCGCCAGACTCCAAAGTATAGATTTGTCGTGACGTGCGGCAACGGCGACACCGCATTTGGCGGACGATTCATCTGATTTTATACTTCTGAGGCAGTGATCTGACCGGTAGTCGGTGTGCGGAGAGCCGTTGGTGGCGAATCCAGTTCCTCCCTCCACGAATCAGAGTCTGCCCGGGCAACTTGCCGCTGGGTCCGTCCTCGAGCACCTCCCGGACGGCATCGCGCTGGTGCGCGAGGACGACACCATCATCTGGTCCAACGGTCTCTTGGCCGCATGGTGCGGCAAGCCCGACCTGCGCGGGATCAACTTTTTTGAGGCACTCGACCGCCCTGAGATACTGGGCCCGGACGCGAGCCCCTTCCGCGTGGCGATCACCACGGGCCGGACGACCACCGCCACGCTGCGAACGGCCGCCAACCGCTACTACCACCTCCAGGCCGCCGCCGAGGCGGAAGCCGGCACGGCAACCATCGCCGTGGCGGCGGTGCGGGACGTCACCCACACGATCCTCGAGCAGCAAAAGCTTGCTGCCATCCATCAGGCGGGCCAGAAGCTCGCCGACCTGGCGCCGGCCGAACTGGCCGACATGACGGTCGAGGAACGGATCGAACTCCTCAAGAGCAATATCCTGTACTACTCGAAGGATCTGCTGCAGTTCGACGTCGTCGAGATTCGGCTGCTCGACCGGCAGACCGGCAGGCTCGAGCCACTGCTTGCGGTCGGCATGCAGCCCGAGGCGGAGGCCCGGGTGCTCTACGCGCGGCCGGAACAGAACGGCGTAACCGGCTACGTGGCGGCCACCGGACGCAGCTATTTCTGCAACGACACAACGAAGGACCCGCTCTATCTGGAGGGCTGTAAAGGGGCGAAAAGCTCGCTGACCGTCCCGCTCATGCTGCACGACCAGGTGATCGGCACCTTCAACGTCGAAAGCCCTGAGCCCGGTGGTTTTTCCGAAACAGACGTGCGGTTCCTCGAAATTTTTTCCCGTGACGTGGCGGCCGCCCTCAACACCCTCGAACTGCTCGTGGCGGAAAAAGCTTCGACGGCGGCTGAGAGCATCGAGGCCATCCACGGGGCCGTGGCGTTGCCCGTGGACGACATCCTCAACGATGCCGTCAGCGTCATGGAACGCTACATCGGCCACAACGCGGATGTCGTCGAGCGGTTGCAGCGGATTCTGCGGAACGCGCGAGACATCAAGCAGGTGATCCAGAAGGTCGGCGAGCAGATGACCCCGAGCTCGGCCCATGCCCAGCGTCGCCAGGGGAACCGCCACCCGGGGCTCGTCGGCCGCCGCATCCTGGTGGCAGATGCCGATGAGCAAGTGCGGGCCGCCGCCCACGCGTTGCTCGAGCGGTGTGGCTGCACCGTCGAAACGGCCCGCGACGGCACGGAGGCGGCGTCGATGGTGCGGGCCTGCGGTGCAGATGCCTACGACGTGATCATCGCCGACATCCGTCTGCCCGACATGAGCGGCTACGAACTCCTCATCCGACTGCGGGAACTCCGCGACTGCGTCCCACTCGTACTGATGACCGGATTTGGATACGACCCGGGCCATTCGATCGTGAAGGCGCGGCAGGCGGGGATCGACCTCGTGCTCTTCAAGCCGTTCCGCATCGACCAGCTGCTCGACACCATCGAGAAGATGCTCGCGCGGGCTCCCGCTCTGGCGGCTGGGGCGGGCGAGGCAGGGGCATCTGGAAAATAGTCCGACGCAGGCTGAAGGCGACCCCTCTCACGAAGGGATTGCGACTGCCCGTCTGGACTGAAAACAGCGTCTTGCGGCGGCTGCGGCGTTTTGGAAAGGCTGGCAAGCCTCCTCCGCCAGACATGCCCTTGACCCGACTTCGTGCAGACGGCTACTTCTCCCCGCTGCGAAACCGGTCCTGCGCATAGGAAGCAGTATCCATGGCACGAGTGAACAGCCCCTTGGCAACGCCCCCGACCTCATCATGCCCGCTGCCGCGAACAGTCTGCGGCGTCATCGTGGCCATGCTCGGTCTGGCGTTCAGTCTGGGCGGGATGCATGGCCTTCAGGCAGCGGAGCCGACCACGGAGGCACTGCCGACGCCCACCGACGAGGCCGCCGCCGCTCGTCGGATCATGGAAGAGGCGATCTCCCGGTCTGGGGAAAATGCCCGCCCGAACGCAGGCCGTGCTCCGGCCGATGGCGGCACCGCAGTCGTTCCCGATGACCTGCTCGTGGCGCGGATTTCGGCCGAAGTCGCCGCCAAGCAGCTCGAGGCGAGGCGGACCGCGCAGCGTTCCCCCGCCGACGCCCTCGCCCTGCTCGACGAAGCCGCCGCCAAGATTGCCGACCCGGCAGTTCCCGAGAAGGTGCGTTCGCAGCTTCAGCAGCGGATCGAACGGGCCCGCCGCGACATCGAGGAATCGACCGGCAAACGCCGCGGAGAGCTCGAGATGGAGCGGAAGAGCGCCCAGGTTGAGGCCCGCGTCTCCCGTGAGAAATCGCAGAAGGTCGAGGTTGACCAACGCCTGGCGATGCTCGTCGAGGAATACAACTCCCTGATCGACTCCCAGCGGTTCCCGGAGGCCGAGGCAGTCGCCAAGAAGGCCGGCCAGCTCGCCCCCGACAATCCGATCGTGCGGCAGCTGCTCTCGCAGAGCCGCGTCATCCGCCGGCTCGACACACAAAAGACGATCGAGGGGCAGAAGCGGGACGGCTTTATGAATGTGACCGAGGATGCGGAACGATCCTCCACGCCATTCGTCGGGCCGATCGAGTTTCCGACCACCCACGACTGGGAGGACCTCACGAAAAATCGCACGCGGCTCCAGGCGGAGGGCCGATCGCGGGCCACGCCCGCCGAGCTGCAGATCCAAAAGCGGATGAGCGTGAAGGTGAAGGCATCGCACCGCGACCAGCCGCTCTCGGCCGTCCTCGACGCGCTCGCCAAGCAGGCCGACGTGCCGATCCACCTCGACATGGTCGGCCTCGAGCAGGAAGCTGTCCGCAGCGACACCCCGGTGACCATCTCGCTTGACCAGCCGATCTCGCTGAAAAGCGCCCTCAAATTGCTGCTCGAACCGCTTCACCTCGACTATGTCATCAAGGACGAAGTGCTCAAGGTAACGAGCCCACGGCTGGTAAAGGGAGAGGTCTACAGCGTCTCCTATCCCGTCGCCGACCTCGTGATTCCGATCCCGAATTTCTCGTCCGACGGCCTGGGCATCACCGGTGCTCTTCGCGACGGCTACTCCCGGCTCAGTCCGCGAAACGGTGCCTCGGTGCAGTACGGCCCGCCGCCGGTGGGCATCAACGGCGTGAGCCGTGCCTCGGGCGACGGCACCGTCGATCCCGCGTCATTGGCTCAGTTCCAGGCGGGTGGCAACGGCCCGGCGATGGGCTCGAATCCGTCCATCCCGTTTGGCCCAGCCACGGGTGGCGGCGGGAGCCAGGCCGACTTCCAGTCGCTCATCGACCTGATCCAAAACACCGTCTCCCCCCAGAGCTGGAACACCGTCGGTGGTCAGGGTGCCATCCAGCCGTTTGCCACGAACCTCAGCATCGTGGTGAGCCAGACGCAGGAAGTGCATGAGGAGATCGCGGATTTGCTCGAACAGCTCCGTCGGCTGCAGGACCTGCAGGTGACGATCGAGGTACGATTCATCCGCCTGAACGACACCTTCTTCGAACGCATTGGGGTCGATTTCGATTTCAACATCCAGTCCGGGGTGGACGCGCCGCTCAACATGACGGCCATTCCCACTCAGACCAACGGCTCACTCAGTCCGTTGTCGGCGGGCATTCAAGCCGCACCGGGAACCCGCAGCCAGACGATAGGTCTCGATAACACCGGCATGCCGGGCGTGGCCCGGGGATCGGGTGGCATGGGTGGCGGCGGTGGGCTTGGTGGCGGTGGCGGTAGAGTTGGTGGCGGCGGGGCCGCGGGCGGCGGCGGCGGGCTTGGTGGTGGCGGGCTTGGTGGCGGCGGGGCCGCGGGCGGCGCCGCTGGTGGGCTTGGCGGCGGCCAGGCGGCCCAGAGAACTCCGAGCTACTTCTCGATTCCGTTCCGTCAAAACAGCTTCGGCAGCGCCACCGTGCCGTCGCTTCCTGGCCTTCCCGATCCCGCCACGTCGGCCGCCAACTTCGGCTTCGCGATCCTCAGCGACATCGAGGCCTACTTCCTGATTCAGGCCGCGCAGGGCAACACCCGATCAAATGTGATGCAGGCGCCGAAGGTCACGCTCTTCAACGGCCAAAACGCCTTCATCTCCGACTCCACCCAGCGGCCGTTCGTGACGAGCGTCGTGCCGGTGGTGGGCGACTTCGCGGCGGCCCAGCAGCCCGTGATCACCGTGCTCTCCGAGGGCACTGCCGTGAACGTCCAGGCGGTCGTCTCCAGTGATCGTCGGTTTGTCCGCCTCACGCTGGTGCCGTTCTTCTCGCAGATCGGCAACGTGGAACAGTTCCAGTTCGAAGGCACCCGATCGACGAAGTCGAAGAGCAGCGACGAGAAGACGGGGCTGGCTGGAGATGCCGCCGCCGGGGCCGGGCTCAATGCCAGCCTGGAGACGCAGGCCAAGAGCAGCGGCGAGCAGGAGGTCTTCTCCCGCGGCACCACGATCCAACTTCCCGAATTCATCTTCACGACGGTCACCACCACCGTCAGCGTGCCCGACGGCGGCACCGTGCTGCTCGGCGGCATCAAACGGCTCCGTGAGGGCCGCAACGAATTCGGCGTGCCGATCCTCTCGAAGATCCCCTATATCAATCGGCTCTTCAAGAACGTGGGCATGGGCCGCACCACCGACAGCCTGATGCTGATGGTGACGCCGCGGATCATCATCCAGGAGGAAGAGGAGGACAAACTCCTCGGCGCCAACCGTCCGTGACGCACCTATGCTGAAGTTCTTTCTCTTCTCCGGTGGCCTACTCTGCGGGCTGGGTGTGGCGGCGGGCTCATTTGGCGCCCACGGGCTGAAAGCTCTGCTCGATGCCACCGGTCGAGGTGACAACTGGGAGACAGCCGTCCGCTACTGTCTCTACCATGCCCTCGCGATCCTGGTGCTCGCGGTGGCGTCGTCCCTGCCCCAGATGTCACCTGCGCGTGGCCTGCTGCAGGCCGCCGGCTGGTGCTTTCTCATCGGCACGCTCGTATTCAGCGGCTGCTTGGCGGCGTTGGCCCTGTCGGGCGTGAGGATTTTGGGGGCGATCGTGCCGATCGGGGGCGTTCTCTTCCTCGTCGGCTGGGCGCTCGTGATGGCCGCCGCGCTGGCCATCAAAGATCGCTCGTGAAAGGTCGATGGTGAACCCTTCACCCCGTCGGCTCACACTCACTGTCCAAAAGGATCGCTCTCTTCCGTCGCGTCCTCGTCCTGCAACTCCTTCTCGACGGCCTCGCCTTTCGACATGTTCTTTCGCGGGGCAGGCGCGTCGCCGAATGGATCGTCAGAATCCTCGGCCGGTTCGTCCGAAAACGTCTTGCCAGGCTCGACAGGCATCGGCGGTTTGGCAGTGGGAGTTGGCACTTCCTCGACACCCGCGTCTGCGGCAGGCAACTCCCCGATCGCTCCCACGCCCGGAGCGACCAACTCCGGCCGAATGTCTTCCGGACGACGACGACGACGCACGTCACCCGAGGCATCCTCGATCGTCGAATACCGCCGCCCGTACGCCTCACGGCCCCGCTGAAGAGCCCCCAGCCTGGCCCGCGCCCGGTAGCGTTCGAGCGTGAGCCGGTCGGGTCCTTGCACCCGCTCCAGCGACTGCGACACACGGCGGACGCCTCCGTTGGCCAACTCCCGGTCTGCGCCGGTCGTAAAATCGGCCTGGGCTTCGCTTGTGCGGCCCAGCCGCAACGCCGACAGCCCGCGGAAGTAGTAGCCACGCGGATCGTCGGTGCCAGCTTCGATCGCGTTGGTGAGGTCGTCGTAGGCCCGGTCATACTGACCGGCGTGATAGGCATGCATGCCGTCGCCGATGGCACTCCTCACTGCCAGCGGCTCTTCGCCGACGAATTCGGCCGCGGCCAGGGAACCGCCTGCGATCGCCCCAGCCGCGATCGCCATCGAGAGACCGCCCACCGCGCACGCGGCACGGAGCATTCGCACGCCAGCAGCCGCCCTGAAGCGTCCCGTTGCACCTGCCCATTGCTCGTCCCGCTCGACCGATCCCATCGGCATGTTCTCCACGCGGAAACCCTTCCCCGGCACCATCCGTTTCATCGGCTTCCTGCCGACATCCTACCCTGCTGGCCACCGTCCCACGGCACAACCGTTTCGACCGGTCACTCACCCGGGCCGCAAAGTCTGCCCATCCCCGGCGATCCCGCGGCGGCAGGCATGGCGACGAAACGTCGCTTCGTCGAGAAACACGGCCGGCCGCACCAGTTGCATCATCATGGCCTGCTGCGGCCAGCCGAACGCCACCAGCAGTCGATCGAAGTCGGACGCCGGGCAGCTCCCTTTGAGATCAGCCAGCAGCACGCGGCCATCCTTGTCGAACGCATTGCCGTCCACCTGCCACCACAGCCCCTCGCGCGGGCTGGTCCAGACGAACGAGCCATCGGGCTCGGCATACATGCGATCCAGTCGCGACAACCGTTCGATCACCTCGTCAAATTCGCTGGCCATCGGCACCGCCAGTCGGTCGCGCGGCACCACCAGCATGGGCCAACGGCCCCAGGCATCCACATGGGAATCGTGCGGCGGCGCATCGGCCACGCCAGGCCCGCGGCCATGCAGCGTGATGTCGAAGGCGTAGAGTTCTTCGGGGGCAGCCATGACCGTCATCGTCTGTCTCCCTGCGTCGTTCATGCCAGCGCTGGCGAGTGACGTCACGCGGCATCGACAATTCCGTCGCGAATGAGTGCTGCCGGTGATCGCCACACGCCGCGGCCGCGTTCCTCGTCATGATCATGCCGGGAGCCGATCCTTCCCGCGACCGTGTCGATCGGCAGCCACTCGATCTGGCCGCCATCGCGGGCCCGTCGAACGACCGCCGCAGCCGGTCCGGAGAGATCCTCGTCGAGATGATCAAGCGTTTGCAAGGCCCTGGGCCCCAGGCAGACCACTCGGCTGTGCCAGGCGGCCGGTGTACCGACCTCGGCGGCCGGATGACCAAGCACGACGGTGGCGGCGGAGTCCCACGGTGATGCCGCCCCGGGAATCGGAGCCGCATCGGCCCATTGACCCGATCGGGTGACATCGGCGACGGCGTCGCGCCGCAGCCACTCAGCGATCGTGCCGACCAGATCCAAGCCGTCATTCCCGCGGGGCGAAAGCCGCCGCGCGGCCCGCTGCCAGAGGGCGACGCAACGGTGCCAGGTGTCAATCAGCCCCTGCCGACCCGCTGCGGGGAGTGTGGCACCGCCGTCGCGAGCCGCCAACCAGCCGACCAGCCGTGTCGGCGCGTCAAGCACAGCGCCACAGGCCAACCGCCGCACGAGGCTTGCGGCCAACGGGCGGACATCGGCGATGTCGTCGAGCGCCACGCCAAACCGTGCGATCAGATCGACAGCGAGGCTCTCACCGAGCGTGGGCTCGCCGCTGCACGCCGCGTGGAGCGGATCGATATCATCTCCATGCCGCACGGTCACGTCGCCATTCGACCAGCATTTGCCGACCATCGGAGCCCGGGCCGAAAGCATCCAATCGCCGGCCGCCTGCTCCAACCAGCGATCACGATCTCCGCAGAGCACCGCAACCCGGACGGGCACTGGCCGTGATGCCGTCGGCATCGGCCGTCCACGCCTGTCCGCCATTGGCACCTCGATTCCGCGCCGCATCCAGTCCGCGAGTGTTGCCTGCATCCGGTGGCTGCGTCGCACCGCACCAGACACAACCCGCTCCCGCGCGGCCGCGGCCCTCCGGCCGGCATTCCACGGCCGCAGGTCGCCGGTCCATTCGCGGCTGATGAGCCAGTCGAAGGTGTCGCCCGCGAGCACGACATCGACGGCATCCACGGGCTGATAGCTCCCGTCGCGACGAAAGCCACAGCGGAGGCTCGCCCTCCGCACCTCGGCGCGAAAACGCTCGATGCATCCGCGCGGAGGCCCAGCGGAGAGTGTGCCGTCCGACACGCACCAGTTCGACGTCACCACGAGCATGGCGGATGGTTCCTGCCGGCAGCGGCCCGCGGAGACCGTCGGGTCCAGGCAGCCAGAGCCAACCTTCTTCATCGGCAGGCGGAACGCCGTCGTGTGATCGACGGCTTACCCAGCGTTAACGACGGCAGCCTCCGGCCCCGACCCTGCCGTTTACGGAATCTCTGCGGGGAGCGTGGACGAGCCGGGGGGCGGCGGCGGGCGATTCGCCATGCGGATTCCTCTCGCTTGCGCTTCGGGCTTGGATGGGAGCGAGACATTCATCCAAGCCGCTCTTCATCCAAGCCCGAAGCGCAAGCGAGGGACTACGAACGGCTTCACAACTCATTGGGTCGCGACATCCGCACCAGGCTTACGGAGCCAGGAATGTCGTCTGGCAGCTTGAATCCATCGAGCCGTCGAGTTCGGCACCCGTCAGGATCGCCGTGGCCTTCGCGGTGCCGCTGCCCGGGATTCGATAGGCCAGTTCCACGGTCGCCTGTCCGCCGGGCGGAATGCTCGGAATGGAGTCGAAAGAAATATTCGAGCCGTCAATCCGCACGCGCGACGGACTTGGATCTCCCACGAGCGTCGCCCGTTCGGGCAACACGACCGTCAGATCGAGCCGTCCCGTGGAGGTTGTCCCGTTGTTGACGACCGTGCAGATGAGCGTCGTGGAATGTCCCACGATGACCGGATCGTCGCAGTCGGCCAGGGTGACCCGCAGACCCGCCTCGCGGGGCGTGCGGGCCCGAGGCGTGTTGGAGCGGATGAGCACACACGATTCATCGGCAACCATCACCCCACCAACCGTCCCGCTGAGCACGCCCCGGACACACGAACGCGGCGAGGCCGCAACCGCACCGGCCGGCTGGGCACGCAGGTTTATCTGCCGCCGCAACTGCCCGCCCGGCTCGAGCGAAGGTAGGTCCCAAGAGACCTTCGACGACGCGAGTTTGTAGCCCTCGGAGGCCTCCAAGGGAGTAAAGGCATCATCCCATCCGAATTCCAGCGTGGTCGCACCCGATGCCACACTACCGGTATTTCGCACGGTGGCAACGAACTCGGAGACCGAACCTGGCACCACCTCCGCCGGTCCGACCATGTCCAGTTCCAGCGATGGCGTGGCGGGCGATGCGGTCGAAGCGGACAGGCTGCTGGCCGCCGGCATGGCGGGCGGCTGAGCCAGCGACTGGGCGGGTGGCAACGCCGGCATCGCCGCGGCCGGCGGTGATGCAAATGGCGCTGCGATGGGGGGCAACGATATGGCTGGCGATGAAACGGGGGGTGGAGCCAGCGGCGCTGCGGCCAGCGGCGCGGCCATTGCGAGTGGCGCCGGACTCGTGGGCAGCGGCGTGGCAGGCAGCGGCGTGGCAGGCAGCGTCGGAGCAGTCGGGTAGGTCGTGGCCGGATACGCATTGACCGGTGCCGCCACGGGGGCGGAGGTTGTCGGCAGCGGGGTTGCCAGTGGAGCAGCCGCTATCGGCGAGCCGGCGACCTGCACGCACGAGGTCGCACCGCCGACGAACGTATGCGACTGGTCGAGAATTTCCACGCGATGGCATTGACGTCCCGGTTCATCGAGCAGGAAATCGAGCGTCAGTCGTCGCGACGTGCCTGCTGCCAGATCGATGGTGCCGGTCTGTTCGATCGGACTCGCGGAGGCCTCGTGATGAAAGCCCTTGTCGAAGTAGTCAACTACTCGCAGCTTTTCCAGCGGTCTTCCGGAGCGGTTGACCAGTTCCACCTCGAACGCCACCCGATCGCCGACCTTTGCCGACAGGGGGCCCGTCACCAGCACCGCAACGGGGTCTTCCGCGCTCACTGCGGCGGGGAACACCGCCGCCAGCACGAGCAGGACGAACGGCAGAAAACGGTGAGGGAGCAGCAAACGAACGGCGGCAGACAGTGACATGGTCGCGGTTTCCGGCAACGGAGGAATCCCAGGGCCGGAAAAGGCTACCACGGGGCCAGACCGACCGAAAAGCGGAAAGTGACGCTTTGGAGCCCGGAATAGATACGGCGAGCCGGGGATCGGCGGAAGCGCGAGGAGCTTTTGGATTTTTCGACCTTCTGGGGAATGAGTTGCCGTAGGTCGTTGAAGGAGACTGGTCACACGGCCCAAGGCCTGAGAGTCCACCGCGACGAGCCCCTCCGCCGTCGGAACGGCGGACGAAGCAATGCTGCCGTCCCCGGCGGCGCGTCGCCAAAATCGGCTGGCCGCGCCAGGCGTGTATTCAGTCGCTGGACCGGTGCCGCACGATGTCGCCCTGCACCATGTAGATCACATCCTCGGCGATGTTCGTCGCCATGTCGGCGATCCGTTCGATGTGCTTCGAAACGGAATTGACCCGCAGCAGGCTCTCGACGTTTTCGGGGTTCGCCTTGATCTCCTGAATGACCCTCCGGCGGATCTTCTGCCGCGCCTCGTCAACCGCATCGTCCTCCTCGCGAACCTGCCGGGCCAGGAGCGGATCTCCCTTGACCACGGCGTCGAGGCATTCCTTCACCATGTCCTGTGCCTGCATCGCCATCGTGCGGATCTCGGGGGGCAGTTCGCAGGGCTCGCCGGCAGTGAGTTGAGCCACCCGCTTGGCGATGTTGCGGGCGAGGTCGCCCATTCGTTCAAGGTCGTTGTTGATCTTCAACACCGACACCACGAAGCGGAGGTCAGCGGCGACCGGCTGATAGAGGGCGAGGATCTTCAGGCACTCCTCCTCGACCTCCACTTCCATGCGATCGATCTCCCCATCGTTTGCCATGACCCTCTGAGCAAGGTTGGTATCACGGTTGATGAGCGCCGTGATCGACTTGGAGATCGCCTCCTCGACGAGGGTGCCGACGCGGAGGATCCGCTCCTTGAGGTGCTCAATCTGGCGTTCGATGTGATGGGTCATGGCAATGCTCAGCCGAAGCGGCCGGTGACGTAGGCTTCGGTCTCGCGGAGGATGGGCTTGGTAAAGATGCCCGACGTCGAGCCGTATTCGATCAGGCGGCCGAGGTACATGAACGCCGTGTAGTCGCTCGTGCGACTCGCCTGCTGCATGTTGTGTGTGACGATCAGCACGGAATACCGCCCGCGGAGTTCCTGGATCAGTTCCTCCACCTTGCCGGTAGCGATCGGGTCGAGTGCCGAGCAGGGCTCGTCGAGCAGCAGCACCTCCGGCTCGGCGGCGATGGCCCGGGCAATACAGAGCCGCTGCTGCTGTCCGCCCGACAGGCCGATTGCACTTTCGTGCAGGCGGTCTTTCACCTCGTCCCAGAGTGCCGCGCCTCGCAAGCTCAATTCGCAGACCTCGTCGAGCACGGCTCGGTTGTTCTCGCCGTCGATCCGCAGTGCGTAGACGACGTTCTCGTAGATGCTCATCGGAAATGGGTTGGGCTTCTGAAACACCATGCCCATCCGCTTCCGCAGTTCGATGACATCCATTCGGGGATCGTAGATCGAATCGCCATTGAGCCGCATGTCGCCGGTGATCCGCACGCTCTGCACGAGGTCATTGAGACGGTTCACGCTCCTGAGCAGCGTCGATTTTCCGCAGCCACTCGGGCCAATGAGGGCCGTGACCTTGTTGTGGGGGATCGGCATCGTGATGCCGTGGAGGGCCTGCTTGCCGCCATACCAGAGATTGAAGCGGTCGATCTCCAGGACCGGCGTCACCTCGCGCACTTCGGGGTGCACTTCGGCCGGCACGTCGCGGCCAGCGGCCACGGCCTGCAGGCGATCGGCGGGCACCGCGGCGGAGAATGCCTCGGGATTTCCACCGCGTTCCGGAGTTGTCTCAGCCTGAATGTTCATGATGGGAAAGAATGAAGGCGGTCGTCCGCGTCGCAGAGATGAAAATCGTAGCAGATCGAATCCGACCCGACAGGAACGCCGCCCGCGTGCGGCTAGAATTGTTGTGAGACATACCGTCGCTTGAGCCGTGAACGAATCCAGATCGCCGCCACGTTGAGCAGTGCGATGATGGTCACCAGCAGAAACGTGATCGTAAACACCATCGGCTTGGCCGCCTGGCTGTTGGGGCTCTGAAAACCGACGTCATAGATCAGGTACGCGAGATGCATGAACTCGCGTTCCGGGTGCACGAAGGGAAACCTGCCGTCGATCGGTAGGTCGAGTGCGAGCTTTTTTACGCCGACGAGCATCAGCGGCGCCACCTCGCCGGCACCCCGTGCCATCGCCAGAATGAGGCCTGTCATGATGCCCGGCAGCGCCCTGGGCAGGACGATCCGCCGGATCGTCTGCCACTTTCCGGCACCGCATGCATACGACCCCTCCCGCATCGAGTTCGGGACGGCGGAGAGCGCCTCCTCAGTGGCGACGATCACCACCGGCAGCGTCAACAAGGCCAGCGTGAGCGACGCCCAGAGCAGACCGCCGGTGCCGAACGTGGGCTGATTGTCGGCCACGAGGCTCGCGCGGAAAAATAGTTCGTCGATGCCACCACCAAGGGCGTAGCAGAAAAAGCCCAGGCCAAACGCGCCGTAGACGATGCTCGGCACGCCAGCGAGGTTGTTGATCGCGATCCGCACCGCCGTGGTCACGGCCCCCGGCGACGCATACTCCCGGAGATAGAGTGCCGCCAGCACGCCAAAGGGGGCCACGAGCAGCGCCATGATCAGCGTCATCGCGACGGTGCCCCAGATAGCCGGAAACACGCCACCTGCGCTGTTGGCCTCCCGCGGATCGTCGCCGAGAAACTCGCTCCATCGGCTGCCGTAGACGCCGAACTTGCCGGCCAGTGACAGCCGATTCGGCTGACAGGCCCGCACGATGCCCTCCAGCGGAATCACCTTCTTGATCCCGTCCGCGGTTTCAACCTCGAGTCCCCAGCCCTCATTCTCCTGCCGCAGCCGCCCGGTCCGCGCGTCCAGTTCTGCCGACTGCCTGCCGACCCTGGCAATGACCTCCTGCTCCGCGGCGGTCGCGGCCTTCTGCCCGGCCGACACGGCCACGGAGCCGGCGACAGCCGGGCCGGCGTCGAGCCTGGCCTGCACGACAGCCAGTCGCGCGGCCCGCAGTTGACGCTGCAACAGGCCGCGCTCGTGGCGGTCTATCCGCATCGCCTCCCGCCACCGTCGCCGCACGACGGGATGCTCTCGCTCGAAGGCCTTCCAGGTCTCCTCCGGACCGACGGCAACGACCTCATCGCCGTGCAGCAGCCGCAGCGGAAATCCGTGAAACCTTCCCCCCTCCAGCCGCTCCACGACCGTGGCCCACTCCGGCCGGCTCGCCCGCGCGATCGCGGTATCGTCGAACCATTGGTAATGGTGGCCAGAGACTTCGAAATTGGCGGTCCGCACCAGCCGGCGGCTCCCGCGGCCCGCGGTCTTGGCGGTGGCCGCCTCGGCCTGATCCCGTTCCGACACCTCGCCAAGCGCCCGCCCACCGTCGGCCAACTCCACGAGTTCGAGCGGCACGGGCCAGAACGTGCTGGCACCGCGAAACGCGATGAACGCGAGCAGGCCCGTGATCATCATGATCGCCAGCGCCAGGGCCCCGCCTGTCAGCCAGACCCAGGGCTCTCCATGGGCCGTGAGGCTCGAATATGACGACCTCATCCGGCGGGGACGATGCTTGGTGTCAGAGCTCATGAGACCTCCTGCGGAACCGCTGCCGGACGATCTCCGCAGCCGTGTTGACGACGAAGGTCATGCCGAAGAGCGTGAGTGCAGCGAGGAAGAGCACGCGGTAGTGGGCACTCCCCCGAGCCGCCTCGGGAAGCTCGGTGGCGATCGCCGCGGAGAGCGTTTGAAAGCCGTTGAACAGGTTCCAGCCCATCAGTGGCGTGTTGCCCGCCGCCATCAGCACGATCATCGTCTCCCCAACGGCCCGTCCCAGACCGATCATCACGGCCGAGAAAAGGCCGCTGGCGGCAGCCGGCACGATCACACGGATCGCCGTCTGCCAGGGGGTGGCGCCTGCGCCGAGGGAGGCGCTTCGGAGATGATCGGGCACGCTCGACAGCGCGTCGTCGGCAATCGTGAAGATCAGCGGAATGATGGCGAAGCTCATCCCGATGGCGACGATGAGGGCATTGCGTTGCACGTAGGTGCCGAAGAGCCCGCCGCGGGTGTCGAGCCGCAACGCATCGAGAAACGACGCAGCGGCAATGGCGAGAGCCAGCGCCAGGGCGATGCCGACCGCAAAGGTGCCCAGTGATGTGATCGCCGCCTGATGCTGCGACCACCCCTGACTGTTCCGCCGCAGCCAGGGGTTGACGAACCGGCCCACCAGCATCGCCGACAGCACGCCGGCCAGCGGCAACAGGGCGAGCACCCAGCCGCCGAAGCCGCTGCCCCCACGGCCGTCCAGCCACGCGGCGACGTCGCCATTGAACAGCAGTCGTTCCATGGGAGCCGCGGCCGCGTTCGCCACCGCGGCCCCCGCGGGGAGTGCAACCGCGGCAATGAGCGGAAACCGCCAGGCGGCATACCGGCTTCGCCAGCCCGCCGACAGCAGCTGCCAGAAAAACGCGCCCATGAGCAGCGTGAGCGGCACGCAGAAAAATCCCGCCAGCACCGTCATCAACGACCGTTCGATGACCGGCGCAAAAATGAGACCGGCAACGAAACCGAGCACCACGCTCGGCAGGCTGGCCATCATCTCGATCGTGGGCTTGATGCGGGCCTTCCAGCGGGGGTGCATGAACTGGCTGGCGAAGATCGCCGCCAGGATGGCGATCGGTGTGGCAAACAGCATCGAGTAGAGCGTGGCCTTGAGTGTGCCGAAGATGAGCGGCACGAGGCCGAACTTCGACTCGAACGATTCGTGCCCCGTCGTCTCCCAGGCATGGACATGACCGGGATACTTCTCGTACCAAACCCGGCCAAACAGCGACCGCCACGAGACCTCCGGATAGCCGGCGTTCAACGTCCAGGCCGCCAGACGTTTGCCGTCGGCGGCAAGCAGCCTATTTTCGCGGGGCGCGATGAGCAGTTGCCGGGCCGGTGCCTCGAGCCCGTCTGGATCGCCCCCCGCGAGCGCCGCCGCCGTCGCGCCGGTGGTCGTCTGCACGAGGCGAATCCCGCCGGAGGCATCGGCCACGGCCAACAGCCGCGAACGTGGCGACGCTGCCAGTGCCGTGATGCCGTGGTCTGCACCACTCCCGGAGGCCGCGGCGAACTCCTTCGCGACCGCCATCTGGAGGCCGTCCGTGGCCGCCGCGTCGGTTGCCCGCGTGGCAAAAAACACCCGCACGACACCGGCACTGTCGCCGACGGCCAACGCATTGCCGCCGAACACCCGAGCCACGCAGGTCACCTTCTGCATGGCTGGCTGGAGTTGGTCAGGCCTGAGTGGGTCTGGCGCCGCGTCGAACGATTCCATCAACACCGGCGATTCAACCTCCCGAATCTCATACCGACGTGCTGCCCCATCCTCAGCAATCAAAAACAATTGGTCACCAAGTTCCGATACCCGCACAAACCGCGGCACGAAATCACCCGCGTTCCCTGTCGCGTCGGCCGGCTTCGCGTCGATGGTCGAGCCAGAAGCGGTGGTGATCAGTTCGTCGGTGAGCAGGTTGCGTCGCGACGAGATCGCCTCCACTCGCACATGGCCTTTCGCATCCAGCGCGGCTACAAGCGGGCCGCCGCTGACCATGGTGATGTCGGCGTCGATCACCGGACTTTGGAGAGATGTCGATGCTGGCGCGTCCAATTCCGTCACCATCCGAACGGTGGCATACTGCCCGGTAAGCCCTCGCACGATGACGGCATCCTCGTGGGAGCCGGCCTCTCCCGGCGCAAGGCCGAGTGCTGCTGGGGGCAGCCCGTCGGCGGCAAGGAACGTCGATTCCAGACCGAGCCGACCGATGCGGAAGCTGCCGTCTTCGTACCCGACCGCGGCCTGGATGCTTCCGGGCAACATCGTGATCGTGGTGGCACCAGCGAGCCCGCACTCGGCGGCCGTCCGCGTCAGCAGGGGCTCACCATCGGCGATCGAGAACACCCGCACGTGCCCCGCCTCGGACAGATCGCCCGACTCCGCCTCCGCATGGGCATCGAACAGCCAAGCCACGACACCGGTCTCGTCGGCACCCAGGCTGGTGGCAAGGGTCGCCTCGCCTCCTTTCGACGACGGCGCTGCGGGTGCGGCCACCACGGTGGACACCCGTTCCGAGGTGAGCCGTGCCGGCCGAAACAGCGGCAACGCCACGGCCAGCAGAAACACCGCCACCGCCAGGACGGCCAGGATCGTGCCGATGCCACCGAGCGTGATGACGGCGCGGGCCAGCGAGTCGCCAGCCTTCACCCACGGATGGGTCTTGCGTCTGCGCGAGCGGCCCGTGAAAGTGGACTGCGGTGGCATGCCCGGGCTCAGGTCTCGGCGAAAGGATTCTGCGGGAAAAGCGGGGGCCGTCAAACAGAAGTTCGATCAGGAGATCAGGTCACGGGCTTGTCAGGCCGACGCCCTGCAGGGCACGCTTCGCAATCGGACCGGTGATCGGCAGATAACCGTCCTTCCGGACATCGGCCTGACCGGTGGCACTGAGCACGTAGCGAATGAACTCGCCCCGCAACGAATCGATCGTGCCGCCCGGCTTGTGATTGACGCTGAGGTAGAGAAACCGCGAGAGCGGGTACTCGCCCGTATAGGCAAACTTTGGCTCTGTTGCAATTGCCGGTTCGCCCTGTTTGGCCGACAGCGGAACGGACCGCACGTCGGCTGTCATGTAACCGATACCGCTGTAGCCGATGCCATACTTATCGCTGGCGACGGCCTGCACCACCGCAGAACTGCCTGGCTGCTCCTTCACGGTGGACTTGAAGTCCCCCTTGAAGAGCGCGTTTTCCTTAAAGTAGCCGTAGGTGCCGCTGGTGGCATTGCGACCGTAGAGACTGATCGGTTTGTCCTTCCACTCCCCCTCGAGGCCCAGATCGCCCCAGGTGCGGATCTCATTCTTGCCGCCGCCCGTGCGATTCTTCGAGAAGATCGCATCGACTTCCTGCAACGAGAGGCTCTTGAGCGGGTTATCCTTGTGCACGAACACGGCGAGCATGTCGATCGCCACGGGCACGACGGTCGGGGCATAGCCGTGCTTTTCCTTGAAGGTGTCGATCTCAGACGGCTTCCAGTCGCGGCTCATCGGCCCGAACGTGCTCGTGCCCTCCGTCAGCGCCGGCGGGGCCGACGCCGAGCCCTTGCCTTCGATCCCCTCCTGCACGCTCGGATAAAACTTCTTGAACCCCTCTGCCCAGAGTGCGACGAGGTTGTTCATCGTGTCGGACCCGACGCACTTCAGCGAACCGGCCACCTCGCCTGCCACCTTCGCGTAGGGCTTGAGAGCCGGATCGATCTCCTGATCCAGGGCGACGGCGGTGCGAGCGACCGTTGCCGCTGTCAGGCAGGCAACCGCCGGCAGCAGGGCAAATCCTGCGCACACCAAGACCACCGATCCGAACCTACGGGCCATACGCGACATACGTGTCAGCATCACCACATTCCTTCGAAGGAAGAAGGGCTCGAGAAGAACGTCATACCGGAATCGTAGCGGGAATTGCGAGCATTTCATGAGCAGCCGAAAATGCCCGGGAAAACCGCCCGCTTCCGCCCGAACTTTGCATCACTCCTCCCGCCTTGGCGGCGCGAAGCCCCTTCGAAGCGTGTTTTCCGTGACCGTGCGCGGCACAAGAAACTGCTGCAGATAGTCAGGCCCGCCCGTCTTGCTGCCGATGCCCGACATTCGGTAGCCGCCAAACGGCTGCCGGTGGACCAGCGCGCCGGTGATGCCCCGATTCAGATAGACATTGCCCGCCTGAAGGGCCGCCTCCGCCTCGTGCAGATGCGCCGGGCTGCGGGAGTAGACGCCGGCGGTGAGCGCGTAAGGGGTGCCGTTGGCGAGTTCGACCGCGTGACCGAAATCGCGTGCTCGAAACACCGCCAGCACCGGTCCAAAGATCTCCTCCTGCCCCAACGGGCTTGCGGGATCGACGTCGGCGAAGACGTGCGGCCCCACGAACCAGCCCAGGTCGGCCATGCCACCGACCTCGACAGCCGCCACCTCGCGGGCCGTCCGCCGCCCCTCCGCGATGAACGACCGCACGCGGTCCCGTGACTCCGCATCGACCAGCGGCCCCATCCGCGTGCCTGGTTCGGCAGCCGGCCCCACCCGCAGGCTCTTCACCGCCTCCGCGAGCCTCCCGACAAAGGCATCGTGCACACGATCGAGCACGATCACACGGGAACAGGCGGAGCACTTCTGTCCCTGAAAGCCAAACCCACTCTGCACGACCGCGACCACCGCCTCGTCGAGATCAGCGTCGTCATCGACGATGATCGCGTTCTTGCCCCCCATCTCGGCGATCACCCGCTTCACCAGCCGGCTGCCTGCCGACGCCGATGCATTGGCGGCCTGAGCATTGATCGCCAGCCCCACGGCCCGCGAACCGGTGAAGGCCACGAGTGCCGTGTCGGGATGCGAGACGAGCGTCGGCCCCACCTCCTCGCCGCGGCCCGGCAGGAAGGCCAACGCCGCGGGGGGCACGCCCGCCTCGAGCAGCATCTCGTGCAGCCGCAGCGCGATCAGCGACGACTGCTCGGCAGGCTTCATCACCACCGTGTTGCCCGTCACGAGCGCAGCTGTGGTCATGCCGGCAAGAATCGCCAGCGGAAAGTTCCACGGCGCGATCACCACCGCCACGCCACGCGGCAGCCACGCCGTGGTATTTTCCTCGCCGGGCACGTCCACCCGCGCCGGCCTTGCCAGCCGCAGTGCCTCGTGCGCGTAGTAGCAACAGAAGTCGATCGCCTCCGCCACGTCGGCATCGGCCTCCCGCCACGGCTTGCCCACCTCGAAGACCTCGATGGCGGCCAGTTCGAACCGCCGCCGTCGCATGATGCCCGCCGCCTGCAGGAGGATCTCGGCCCGCCGCTCCCAGCCGACGGCCTGCCACGTGGGCAACGCCTGCCGGGCCGTCGTGACCGCGCGGTCGGCATCTGCGGGCGTGGCCGCAGACACCTCCGCGATCAATCGGCCGCGATCCGAGGGGTCGTGCCGCGGGAACCGGACGGTCGCATCGGCCCGCCGGCCGTCGATCACGACCGGCACCAACGACGGGCCTGCCGAGAATATCGCAGCAGCTTGGTCCACTGCCTCCTGCATCGCAAGACGCGAAGTCTCCACGGAAAAATCGGTGAGCGGTTCGTTGCAAAACCCAGCCGTGGCGGCAGGCGTGTCACGCGGAGCAACGTCACCGACACCATCGCCCTCATGTCCACCGCGTTCGGCGATCGGCCCCGGCGGCGCGAGGAGCGTGGCGGGCGGCACGTGCTTCACGAAGCCCGCCCGCAGGAATGAATCGTTCGACGAATTTTCGAGCAGCCGCCTGACGAGATAGGCCATGCCCGGCACGAGCTGGCCGTAGGGCATGTAGATCCGCAGCCTCCAGCCCGCGGCCGTCACCGCCTCCTTCTCGGGGTCGCCCATGCCGTGGAGCATCTGCATCTCGACGCTGCGGCGGTCGAGGCCGAGATGTTCGGCCACCGCCATGCCATGGGCGAGCGACCGCAGGTTGTGGCTGCCGAGCGCCGGCCGCAGCGTCGCCGCGTGCTCCATGAGAAACGTCGTCGCCTCCTCGTAGCAGGCGTCGGTCTGCCACTTCTGCTGCCAGACGGGCACGGGCCAGCCCGCAGCCTCGGCGTGCACCGTCTCGTAGTCCCAGTAGGCGCCCTTCACGAGCCGGATCCAGACCGGCGTGCCGCGGTCGCGGGCCCATGAGGCCAGCGATTCGAGGTCGCGGAGCGAATCGCGGAGATAGCACTGCACGACCACGCCGCAGTGCGGCCAGTCTCGAAACTCATCCTCCATCGCGATCTGCCGGAAGATGGCCAGCGTCAGGTCCTTCGTGGCATGGCTCTCCATGTCGATGTGGACCTGCGCCTGATTGTCGCGAGCCAGCCGCCAGAGCGGCCGCAGCCGCGCGAGCACGCGATGCGAGGTGCCACGCTGGTCGATGGCGTCAAACTGGCTGTCGAGCGCGGAGAGCTTCAGCGACACGTTCACCCGCGGCATCGGCCCGCTGGGGCCGTCGTCAACGAGCGGATCGGCGGGCCACGCCGAGGCGAGGCGGGGCAGTTCGGTGAGCAGCTGCGAGTAGGCCGCCGCGTAGGCATCGGCTTCCGATTCGCTCGTGACAGCCTCGCCGAGCAGGTCGAGCGTGAAGCCGCGGTGATGCCGCCGCTGGGCGACTGCCGCCCGCGCCGCCTCGGCGGGATTCGACCCGGCGATGAACCGGCGGGCCTGGGCGAGCACGGCGGCCCGGATGGCCCGGATGGCCAGCGGCGCGAGCAGTCCGCTCCGCGACGCCCGCAGGGCCATCCGCAGCGACTGCGGCAGCCGCTCGATCACGTCATCGTCGATGTATTCGCGAAGGTGCCGGTCAAGTGCGGCCGGATCGTCGAGCATCGGCATGCAGTCGACGAGCCGAAACAGCCGCACCTTCAGGTCGTCGTCCTGCGTGGCCCACTCCGCCGCCTGCTGCACCCACCACTCCGGCGACACTGGCGTCGGCTCGGCTGCCAGCGACCGTTCCAAGAGAGTGCGGCCGATTTGCTGCGTGCGGACCTCGATTTGCTCCCGGTCGGCCGGCGACAACCGGCTGGGAACCACCCCCTCGAACGCGGCTCCTGAGGTGTTGGCCATCGGATCGGTTTCCTCTCTCCAAGTGTCTGTACGGAAAGCGTTTGCGAAAAGTTCACCGGTGGCGGTCGGTGCCGAAAACGGCCCCCGCCCCTCCCGCCGTGCTACACTGAGACCCGTCGCAGTGGGCACGGTAGCCCTCGCGATCAACTTCTGCTTCGCACACACGTGAATCCTTCGGCAGGACAGGCCCTCGCTCAGTTGTCGGCCACGCTCGCGGCCCGCGGTCCCGTGGTGCTGCCCGCCCTGTTGCTCTGCGACTTCGGCCACCTCGCCCGCGAGGTGGAGCGGCTGGAGTCGGCCGGTGCCGCAGGCTTGCACCTCGACGTGATGGACGGCAGGTTCGTGCCACAACTCACGTACGGCTTGGTGGTGGTCGAGGCCGTCCGGCGAACCGCGAAGGGGCCCCTTGAGGTGCACCTTATGGTCGAGCAGCCGGAATCGTGCATCGAAGACTACGCCAAGGCCGGGGCCGACATCCTCACCGTTCACCTGGAAGGCCTCTCCGACCCGCGGCAGACGCTCGAAACGATCTCCTCGCTCGGCCCCCGGGCCCATCTGGCCATCAGCCCGGACACTCCGGTCGAACGGGTGGAGCCGTATCTCGATGTCTGCGACGGCGTGCTTGTCATGAGCGTGGAGCCGGGATTCGGCGGCCAGCGTTTCAATCCGGTGGCGCTTGAAAAACTCGCCCATCTGGCTGCCTTGCGGGCGGAGCGAGGCGGCTCGTTCCGATTGGCCGTGGACGGCGGGATCTCCACCGAGACCATCGGTCTGGTCGCTGCGGCCGGTGCCGAATTGATCGTGGCAGGCAGCGCGGTGATCCGGTCGCTGGACTACACCCAAGCGATCAACCAACTCGAACAAATCGCCCGGGGTGCCACGTGATGAGGCACCTTTCGCGATCCTGTTTCTCCCGCGGCATCGTCGCCGCGGAGAATCTTTTCCTCCTGGAGCCAATACCTTCTCAATGCCAGATTCCTTGATCGTGATTCGCTCAGGTGCGACCGACTTTGAACTGCAGGGCCGTATTCGCGGCGCCGTTGACATCCCGCTCTGTTCCGCTGGCGTCGCCGAGGCGGAGCATGCGGCCACAGTGCTGGCCGGATCACCGGCCATCGCGCTCTATACGTCCGACGAGATCTGTACCGTGGAAACCGGCCGCATCGTCGGCAGGGCCATCGGCCTGAAGCCACGGGTCGTCCCTCATCTGCACAACCTCGATCAGGGGCTTTGGCAGGGGATGCTCGTCGAGGAGATTCGCCGCAAGCAGCCGCGGCTCTATCGGCAGTGGCAGGACAACCCCTGGGCGATCGCGCCCCCTGAGGGGGAGCTCCTCGAAGAGGCCTGCGAACGCGTCGAGGTGGCGCTCGAAAAACTTCTCCGTCGGCACCCGCACGGATGCGTGGCGGTCGTCGTGCCCGAACCGCTCGACCGCATCGTCCGCTGGATCGTGGCGGGAGAGTCGATCGGCGACCTGTGGGGCCGCGATCCCCATCGCGAACCACTCGTGGAGATACCGGTAGCGGCACAGTGGGCCCGCAAAACCCGCGTTGACCGTCGCCAGCCGGCCCCGACGTGAGTCGCCTCTGCCTGAACTGCCCCGCTGATCTCGGCGTCGCCAGCCGCCAATTCCGGCGCAGCCGCGCAGCGGAGCCCCGGGCTACAATGCCAGCCCGGGCGTCGGCCGTCCGCCACCATCCTCTGACACCAGCGTGCTTCGGCACACGGTGACATCACTCGCACACCACACGCTCACGACACTTGCTCATGGAACGCCGCCGCTCTTCGCGACCGAGCCCTGAAGCCGCCGCTGGCCCACAGACCGCCGGCGTGGTGGCAGATGCCGATGCCGGTGCAGTTGCGACCCCAGCGGCTAAGGCTCCGCCGGCAACTCGGACCAAGCGGGGCGTGCCCGAGGGCCTCTGGCAGAAGTGCGAGGGCTGCGGCGCCACGATCTACCGCAAGGAAGCGGAGGAGATGCAGAACGTCTGCCCGCAGTGCGGCTTCCATTGGTATGTGTCGGCAGCGCAGCGGATCGCGCAGCTGCTCGACGACGGCACCTTCGAGGAATGGGATGCCAATCTGCGGCCGACCGATCCCCTTGGCTTCCGAGACAAAAAGGCCTATGCCGAACGGATCGTGGCCGAGCAGAAGCGTACGGGCATGCCCGATGCCGTCGTCACAGGCACCGGCATGATTCGGGCCCGCCGCGTCGCCTGCGGCGTGACCGATTCCTCGTTCATCATGGGCAGCATGGGGAGCGTGGTCGGCGAACGGCTGGCGCGGCTGGTTGAGCGGGCCACGGCCGGCAAATTGCCGCTCATCATCATCAGTGCGTCGGGCGGCGGCGCCCGCATGCACGAGGGTATTCTGTCGCTGATGCAGATGGCGAAGGTGTCGGCGGCGCTGGCCAGGCATTCGCAGGCCGGGGGCCTGTTCATCTCCGTGCTCACCAATCCGACGATGGGTGGCGTGGCGGCGAGCTTCGCGTCGCTCGGCGACCTCTGCTTTGCGGAGCCGCGGGCTCTGATCGGCTTCGCCGGGCCGCGAACGATCAAGGCGACGATCCGTGTGGAGCTGCCGAAGGGCTTCCAGACGAGCGAGTTCCTACTGGAGCACGGCTTCATCGATCGCATCGTGGCCCGCAAGGATCTCAAGAGCGAGATCGCCCGGGCCATCGACTACTGCGGCGGGTAGACAGATCCCGTCGCTCACGCTCCGGGCTTGGATAGATGCTCCCGCCAAATGATGCTATTGTTCCAAGAGAGTTTTGCATCGCTATCTGCGCGACCATCCGATGACAAACGACACATCCATATCTTCGCGCACGTTCACGGTCACCGACCACGCGGAGCAGCACGAAGCGGACCGACGGCTGTGGCTCAGCCACACGCCAGAAGAGCGACTCGCTGTCGTCGAGCAGTTGAGAATCGAAGCCGGGAGGTTTCTGCATGAGCACCCCGAGTACCCATCCCGACTTCGAAGACTTCTTACGATTGCTGGAAGAACAACGCGTTGATTACATGATCGTCGGCGGTTATGCCGTCGCGTTTCATGGTTTCCCGCGGTTCACGAAGGACATTGACGTCTTCTTCGCGGATGATCGTGAGAATCTCGCTCGACTCCACGCTGCACTTGTCGCGTTCGGCTTCCAGGAGTCGACGGTATCAGTCGAGGTGCTGCAACGTCCCGACTCGGTGTTCTCGATTGGCCTCGAGCCCGTGAGAATCGATCTGCTCAACCGCATCGCGGGCATTTCGTTCGAAGAGGCTCGTCACCAAACGGTCCGCGGACGCTATGGCGGGGTCGCGGTGAACTTCATCGGCCGCGATGCCCTGCTACAAAACAAACGGGCCACGGGACGCGCCCGCGACCTTGGCGACGTCGAGGAACTGGGCTGATCCAAGGTCGCAAAAAGAGTGTCGCAAAAGAGCTGCGTTTCCTTTTCTTCTCCGAACCGTGGCCACGAGTTTCTAACTTGTGGAATCGATGCGGAGAACACTGACAAGTTAAAAACTTGCCGCCACGGGGGGCAGCACATCCCGTGCCGAGCAGAAGTGGCTGCGTCGCCTTTTCTATTTTGAGGCTACTCGCCGGAGCTGCGGAGAGGGAAATCCGCCTTGTTCGCGCCGGGGGTCACAGTGACCATAAGTTTCGAGCGGGCGTTGTAGCACTCCGGCACGAACTGTTCGACGGCCTCGAGCGACTGGCCTTTCGGATCAAACATGTTTGGCAGGGCCTTGCCCGTCTTTCGCAGCGCGGTGATCTCGACCTTGTATCGGCCGCCGGCCAGCGGCCCCTTCTGGGCCGGCACCTGATACCGCCCGGCCTCAATTCCAGCTCCGGTGGACGGTCCCTGGGTGCCCTCGACGGGCGTGAAGATGATCGTTCCGGTCGCCACCGGCTGGCCGTCGTAGGAGACATCGCCGCCGATGCTCACCTTCCCGGTATTGCGGCCGCAGCCGGCAGCGAACACGAGCAACACGGCTAGGAACCACCCGTGGATATTCCTCGTCGAGCTACTGCGCACTCGCATCGGCGACTTCCGCTCCGTTGATGCTGCCGAGCGCCTGCCATACGGTCGTGCTCACGTTGTCGCTCATGAAGAGCACGGCTCCGTCGGCCATGCCTGCATTCACCCCGCCCGAATGCTTGCTACGGGCTGAGAAAACGAGGTTCGCCCATTCAGAGGCACCACCGTTGCACGGAGCGGTTGGCGTCGACACGCACATGTTGAAGGAGCCACCCGCGACTACGCTCCAAATCGCATCCGGCACGTTCGAATTCGGCGTGTTTTTGTGGGAATACTGAGCTCCCCACTCGCCCCACCACCTTCCACGATGATCAGCCGAATCAGGTTTTCCCGCGATGGATTCAGACACAGCGACGGTTTTTGACAGGCCATCGGTGACGTTTTTCATCCGCCGCGTGACATTGAAATTGAAGAGCGAACGCAGGTCGGATGTGCTTTTGCCCCCGCTAAACTGCGTGTAGTCGGCATCCTTCGACACCATCCCGGCATCCGGGCTGAAGCAGCCGACATAGTTGGACCGCGGACCGGTTGTCGAGCCGTACGTCCATTTGGTGCCCAAGGCGCTATCTGAAGGACATGTGTAGCCCACGACGCTCTTCAGATTCGCGATCGTAAAACTCGCCGAGGCTTGCGGACTGAGGACGGGCGCGAGGCTGCTATAGAGCCCCGCCTCCTCGACGAAGGGGAGCAGTTGTTGCATCCAGGTGATCCGCTGGTTGAAAGCGGTTCCCATATTGGAAGGGGCCAACACACCAGTAGGAAACTGTTGCTTGCCATCGTGAAAAGTATTCAACGCCAGCGTGATCTGCTTGAGGTTGTTGGAGCACGTGCTGCGGCGGGCACTCTCGCGGGCCGACTGCACGGCCGGCAGCAAGAGGCCGACGAGCGTGCCGATGATCGCGATCACGACCAGAAGTTCGACCAGCGTGAAGCCATGTGGGTGGCAGCCGCAGGCTGCATGGGAACGCACGATTCGCATGAGTATCTCTCCGAAGCCAGGCCGATGCGGTTGCGAGGTTGCTTTGAAAGGGGTCCACCCACCGTTCAAACCCTTTCCGAAGAGGGTACACCTACCCCCCCGCCCCGTCAATGAAAAAGCCCGTGCGCCAGCCACAAATCTCCGCGCATACAAGCCCCCGGCGTAAGCCGGGGGATCCCGTCGCTTATGCTTCGGGCTTGTATCGGTGATTCACGCCGGGGCCAACGCGTCGATCTTCGCCGCGAGGATGAAGTCGTTTTCGGAGAGGCCGCCGATGGCGTGCGTGTAGATCTCGATCCAGACGGTGCGGTAGCCCTCCAGATGCAGGTCGGGATGGTGCTGCTCCCGCTCTGCCAAAGCTCCCACGTTGTTCATAAGCTTGATGCACTCGCGGAAGTTTTTGAGCGCGAGGTCGCGGCGGATCCGCGTGCCGTCGTGTGTGAGCCGCCAGGCGGGCAGCCTGGCCAACTGGGCCTCCGCTTCCGAGAGGGAGTATTTCGGCACGCCCCCTTCGCAGGGCACGCACTTCTTGGCGGTGAGATCACAGGCGGTTTGGGGGGATGGCATGGTCTGCTCCTCGCGTGTCGTGGACGCGAGGATGGCCCTCGCGTTGGCCGAGGATACCACGAAACATCGGCACGCTGGCCGCCTCCGGTTGGTAACTATACTGAAACGACGGACGATGCCCCGCCTCATCACTCGCCAGGCAGCCACCGAAGCAGGAGTACGGATGCGAAAACAGTTGCATGGCCAGCCGGCCGGTCTCCACGGTATCGTGCTGGCCGTGGTGCTGACGGCGCTCGCGGCAGACGACGGCTTCGCTGCCGAGCCCTACAACCCGCCGATCGCGGCGGCCTCAGACGAAGCCGCACGGGCGACCGCGGCGATCGGCCTGCCCGCCGGCTTCCGGGCCGAACTGGTCGCCGCCGAGCCCGAACTCGCCAACCCCGTCGCATTTACCTTCGACGACCGAGGTCGGATTCTCGTCTGCGAGACCTTCCGCACCGACCGGGGAGCCGAAGACAACCGTCGCCACATGAACTGGCTCGACGACGATCTCGCCGCCCGCAGCATCGAGGATCGGCTCGCCTACATCCGCAAGCATGCGGGGCCCGATCTCAAGGCCTACACCGCCGAGCACGATCGCCTGCGGCTGCTCGTTGACCGGGATGCCGACGGCCGGTTCGAAGGCTCCACCATCTTTGCCGACGGATTCAACGACGTCCTCGACGGCATCGGCGCCGGCGTGCTGGCCCGCAACGGCGAGGTCTTCTACACCTGCATTCCGCACCTCTGGCGGCTCCGCGACGACAACGACGACGGCGTGGCCGATGACCGGCAGTCGCTCCACCGTGGCTACGGAGTCCGCTTCGCCTTTTACGGCCACGACCTGCACGGCCTCTGCTGGGGACCCGACGGCAGACTCTACTTCTCGATCGGCGACCGCGGCCTCAACATCCCGCTGGCCGACGGCCGGATCGTGATGCCCGACCGGGGCGGGGTGCTGCGGTGCGAGCCCGATGGCTCTGGCCTGGAGGTGGTCCACGAGGGACTGCGCAACCCGCAGGAACTCGCCTTCGACGACCTCGGCAATCTGTTCACGGGCGATAACAACAGCGACGCCGAAGATAAGGCTCGGTTTGTGCACGTGATCGACGGTGGTGATTCCGGCTGGCGAATGCACTATCAGTATCTGTCCGATCGGGGGCCGTGGGGCCGCGAGAAACTCTGGCAGACGGCGTTCGACGGCTCCGCGGCCTATGCCCTTCCGCCGCTCAAGCATGTTGCGTCGGGCCCGGCAGGCCTCTGCTTCGACTCGGGCGTGGGGCTGCCACCGCAGTTTGCCGGACGTTTCTTCCTCTGCGACTTCCATGGCACGTCGGCCGGCAGCGGCGTCAACGCGATCACGGTCGCGGCCCGCGGTGCGGGCTTCGAGGTGACAGGGAGCGAGCCGTTCGCGAAGAACGTCCTCGCCAGCGACTGTGAGTTTGGTCCCGACGGCGATCTCTACCTGCTCGACTTTGTCGAAGGCTGGCGGGGACCGAACAAGGGGCGGATCCATCGGATCGTGCGGACCGGCCGCACGCCAGAAGAGGAACTGTTGCAGACGCAGACACGGCTGCTCCTGACGACCGACTTTGCCTCCCGCGATACGAAGGAGTTGCTCGATTTGCTCGGGCATGGCGATCGTCGCGTCAGGCTCTTTGCGCAGTTCGCGATCGCCGGCCAGCACACGCCTCCGGTTGATCGCCTCGCAACGCTGGCGGCCGACGCATCTCAGCCTGTGCAGCGGCGGATCCACGCCCTCTGGGCCCTCGGCCAGATCGGCCGTTCGCGATCAGCCGCCTCCACGTCGGCCGCTGCCGCCCTGCTCGACACCGCCACCTCGCTCGTCCCAGCCACCGAACGCGAACCACTGGCCCAGGCCTGCCGGGTGCTGGGTGACCTGCGGCTTGCAGCGGCCATTCCGATGCTCATCGAGCGGCTCCGCGACGACAGCCCGCGGGTGCGTTTCTATGCCGCTCAGGGCCTGGGCAGGATCGGCGATGCCGCCGCGATCGAGCCGCTGGTAACCCTGCTCCGCGATGATGCGACGGCCCATCTCACCGACTTTCAGCAGTGCGATCGGACGCTGCGGCAGGCGGCGACGGTGGCGCTGGCCCGTTGCGCCGGCTATCGATCGCCCGGACTCCAACCAGCAGCGACGAACGCGGGCGACTCGTTGAAGCCGTTCATCACAGATGCCTCGCCCGAGGTGCGGCTCGCCATCGCGGTGGCCCTGCGGCGGCTCACCTCGCCGCTCCTGGCCCGCTGCCTCGACGACACCGATCCCCGCGTGGTGCTGGAGGCCGCGCGGGGCATCTATGACGAGCCGATTGCAGCAGCCTTGCCAGCGTTGGCGGCAGTCGCGAGCCGTTTTCCGGCCGTCTGCGGCACGACGGCAACGACGCCTACGCCAACAGCGGCCGCGACGTTCGACGCCGATCCACTCTGGCGGCGGGTGATCGCCGCCAACGACATACTGGGCCAGCGGGAGAACGCGGCCGCCCTCGTCGGCCTCGCCTCACGATCGGCATTGCCGCCAACCCTGCGGCAGCTCACCATCGACTGCCTCCGCGACTGGGCCCAGCCGCCGGTTCGCGACCGGGTGCTCGGTTCGTCGAGGCCTGCGGGGGCCCGCGATGCAGGTGTCGCCGCTGTCGAGGTCGGCACCGGTCTCGCCGCGCTGCGTGCTGCGGCTGGCCCGCTCGGTCCCGACGTTTTGATGGCGGCCGTCAGCCTTGGCGTGCCGGGGACGGGCCAACTGATCGCCGACGCGGCGGTGGACCGGGCCACCGATGCCGCCAAGCGTGTCGCGCTTATCGAAGCCCTGCGGAAGGCCAACGCCCCCGAACTGTCGGCCGTGATGACAACGCTCCTCAACGATACCGACCCGCAAGTGAGGGCCGGTGCGCTGCGGTCGCTGGCGACGATCGCCCCCGATGACTTTCTGAAGGCGGCGGCCGCGGTGGTCGCCGGCGATGCGATTCCGGAACTGCAGGCAACGCTCGACGCCGTGAGCGGAATAAAAGGGGACGGGGCCACTGCGATCGTTCGTGCCGCGATCGACAGAATGAAGCAGGGCACGCTCCCGCCGGAAGTCCATCTGGAGGCAATCGAGGCCGCAGCGGCACGACAACTCTCCACGTCCGACTTGCCCAGAGCCTCCGCAGCCGAGGGCTCAACGCCCGACACACTCGCGGCCTACCGCCGGTCGCTCTCTGGCGGCGATGTGGCCCGCGGCGAGGCCGTGTTTCTCAACAAAACTGCCGTGTCGTGCAGCCGCTGTCATAAGGTGGGGAGTCGAGGAGGCGAGGTCGGTCCCAATCTGACCGGCATCGGCCTGGCCAGAACCCGTGAGACGTTGCTCGAATCGATCGTCGAGCCGAATGCCGCGATCAGCCCCGGCTATGGCACGCTGACGCTGGTGCTCGACGATGGCACGACGGTCAGCGGCGTCTTTCGCGGAGAGAACGAGCAGGAGGTCGAACTGATGCTCGCGGATGGGTCGCAGCGAAAAATTCCCGTGGCGGAGATCGAGGACCGCGCGGTTGGCCTGTCGGCGATGCCCGCGGATATCCGAGACAAGCTCACGCCCCGCGAACTCCGCGATCTCGTCGCGTATCTTGCCTCCCTGAAGGGAGATCCAGCAGCGTCGAAGCACTGATCCCTGCAACGTGGAGCTGTGCCGCACACTGCTCACACGATTCATGCTGTTCATGCCGTCCAAGAAACATCCCCATGCCAGACCACACTGTACGGAACTTCCTGCTCAGGGCAGGGCTGGTCGGCATCCTCGGGATCGTTCTCGCCGCGGCAGGATTCTGACTGATCGGCGGGCGGCAGGGGATGCTGCTCATGGTGGCCCGCATGCGGCGGTCGCATCCCGCGGCGAATCTGCCCGTGGCGTGGAAGCAGGGGCCGAGCGAGACCCCGGCCATCCGGAAGCCAAACATCATCGTCATCCTCGCGGATGACATGGGCTTCAACGACATCACCTTCAACGGCGGCGGAGTGGCGGGGGGCTCGATGTATGACGATCCGAAGAGCGCGAATGTCGTCAACGCACGGAATGCATTCGATCCGGTGGACCGCTTTCTCTGGGCGGCGCAGCCGAGCGGCGTGCGGTTCAACGGTGGTCCCGTGTTCAAGACCGACGGCTACATGACCGACTCCCTCACCAACCAGGCGATCGATGCGATCGAGGCCAATCGCAACCGCCCGTTCTTCATGTACCTGGCCTACAACGCCCCCCATTCACCGCTGCAGGCCACGAAGGCCGACTACGACGCCCTACCGCAGATTGGCAGCCATTCGCTCCGGGTGTACGCGGCCATGATCCGCAATCTCGACCGCAACATCGGCCGCGTGCTGAACGCCCTTCGGAAGCAGGGGCTTGAGAACGATACGCTCGTGATCTTCACGAGCGATAACGGCGGTGCGAATTACCTCGGGCTCAACGATCTCAACAAGCCGTATCGTGGCTGGAAGGCGACGTTTTTCGAGGGTGGTCTGCGGGTGCCGTTCTTCATGCGGTGGCCGGGGCGACTGCCGAAGGGGGAGCATGTGGCTGAGCCCGTGACGCACTTCGACATCTACGCGACGGCCGCGGCCGTCGCCGGCGCCACGCTGCCTGCCGATCACATCATCGACGGCACAAACCTGCTCCCGTTCGTTGACAAAACCGCCGCGGGGCGGCCGCACGAGTCGCTCTTCTGGCGGAGCGGAAACTATCGGACGATCCGCGCAGGCGACTGGAAGCTGCAGGTTGACGACACCCGCCGAAAGCAGTGGCTCTACAACCTCGCCGACGATCCGACCGAGCAGCACGACCGTTCGGCCGTAAACCCGGCCAAGGTGGCCGAGTTGGCTGCCATGCTCGGGCAGATCAACGCCGAACAGGCGAAGCCGCTCTGGCCGGCGCTGATCGAGGTGCCGGTGTTGATCGACAAGCCGCTGGGGCGACCGATAGCCGAGGCCGACGAATGGATCTACTGGTCGAATTGACCCGTGGAGTCAATAACGCCCTTCGAAGCCCGCGAAGCCACCGTGAATGATCGTGCTCGATCCGGCGTCAATCCCGGAAACGCTCGCCGGGCCGGTGATCACGGGCGGCCATTGGCCATCGGCCTGGGCGATATTACCCACGCCCACCACACGGTAGCCCAGCGACAGGCTCCAGCGATCGGTCACGTCCCAGGCCACGCCGGTGTCGACCGAACCCAGCCATGAGAACACGCCCAGCGTCGAGTGAACGTTGACTGGATCGCCGGAGGCGAAGACGGCCTGCGTCCCCGCACCGGTGGCCAGCGTCGTGGTGTTCGTGATCGAGTTGCCGGCGATCATGAACTTCGGCACCGAGGAGAAGCGAACCTGCGGCAGAAACCGCCAGTCGAACTTCGCCCCCACCTGCGCACCGTAGAGATTGTTGTTGGTGGCCACGCCAAGGTCGAGTGTGCCAGGCGCGCCGCCGCCGGGAAAGCTCGTCTGTGTGAGCACGTCCTCGAGTTGGAAGAACCGAAACCCAGCCAGCCACATGAGATTGATCCTACGGCTCGGAGTGGCCGGATCCTGCGAGAGAAACTCGGGCCGCTCCCAGAGCGAGTAGAGCCAGTTGATCTCGACATCGTTGACGAGATCGGAGCGGCTGATCGTCTGCGCCGCGGCGTTGGTGAGATAGGCTGAGGCGGGCGTGCTCCCAACCATCACGCCTTGCGCCTGCGGGATGGCGTCGATCGTCGCCGGACTCGCCGTGGCGGTCGCTGACGAGCCGAGGCCGTAGACGCCCCAGTAGATGAACTCGACGGCGTGCTGCTGACGCGGACCGAACCAGCGGCCCACGTGCAGGTCGACGCCACCGGGCCAGGTGGCGGCGGCGTTGCTGGTCGTGAGCTGCACGCCGCCTGCCGGCAGCATCGTGGCCGTGCCCGCGGGAAGCGTGCGAGTCATCACCAATCCGCTGGCACCCGCGAACCAGCGGGGCCAGTTCGGCAGCATGTCGGCGGCGTCACCGACGGGGATGCCCGCGAAGCCGGCGGCGTTGAGCGGATCGGCGATATACATCGGGGGCGCCTCGCCGACAGCGGGGAGAGCGTTGTCGGCATCAGCAGGCCGTCCTGAAAGCGGCTCTCCCGATGACTCTCCGAGAGGCGGGCTTGGCGGCTGACTGAACGGGGTCGATTCATTCAGCGCTGGCAGCGGTTCCTGCGAGAGGCCAGCTCTGGCCAGGACCGCCACACAGAGCACGATGACGCAACGCCAGCCAGCCACGCCGCGGAACGGCGCTGGCACGACTGTCAGGCTTAATCTGAAGGGCGACGACACCATGGAGCAGACGCCAATGCGGAGGCGGAAAACGGCTGAGAAGATCCTCGGGTGGGAGGGTCTGGAAACGCCGGCCGGAGGTCAAGCCCGTTTTGCTTGCGACAAGGGCCCCGGAGACGCATGCAGATCCCCCGGCTTACGCCGGGGGCTTTGGTGGGGAACGGGGACGAAATCACGCATAAACGCCCTGAGCGCAAGCGACGGGATCGCCCGGCACGGCTCATCCAACGGTACACTCACAGGTCGTGTGCGTCCCGCAAAACGCCGAGGCACGCACCGAATTGCAAGCCCCCGCGGCTCCGGTCCGACCGCCGCACACACACCGCCGTCGTGGAAGTCTGAGAAAGATGCCCGGTTCACGCAGAGAGCAGCACACACGGGCATCGGCGCTGGCATGGCTGGATCGTCGGATCAATTTTGAACGGGCGGTGCCCGCCTCCGCGGCACCTGGCACGTTCGGGCTCACGCGGGTGCGGCGGCTGCTGGCCGCCATCGGCAATCCGCACCACCGTTTTCCTGTCGTGCACGTGGCGGGCACCAAGGGAAAAGGCTCGACCGTCGCCATGCTGGCCGCGGTGCTCCAGGCGGCCGGTCACCGGGTGGGCCGATACATGTCGCCGCATGTCGATGCCCTCGAGGAACGGATCTGCATCGGTGGTCGGCCGATTGCCACCGCCGACCTCGTGCGTGCGTTCAACGTCGTCATACCGGCCGTCGAACAGATGGACCGCGCCGCCAGCCGGCGCGGAGGAAGTGGCCCGACCTGGTTCGAGGTGCTGACAGCGGTGGCGTTCGTGCATTTTGCTCGGGCCCGCGTCGATCTCGCCGTGCTCGAGACCGGGCTGGGAGGACGGCTCGATGCCACGAACGTCTCGCAGCCGGTGCTGTCGATCATCACGAGCATCAGCCTCGACCACATGCATCTGCTCGGCTCCACCGTCGGCCAGATCGCCACGGAGAAGGCCGGCATCATCAAGCGTGGCTGTCCGGTGATCTCAGCCGCCATTCACCCCGAGGCCCGGCGGGTCATCGAACGCACCGCGGCCCGTCGCCGTGCGCGGCTCGTGCAGCTGGGGCGTGATTTTGAGGCGACATACCTGCCAGCAGCTACGAGTGATTCGCACGCCGATCCGCTCGCTCCCGGTCGCGTCGCGGTGATGCTGGCCGGCGAGCAGACTGCCGAGCCGCAAGTCTTCCCGCTGTCCATGCGGGGCGGGCACCAGGCTATCAACGCGGCGGTGGTGGTGATGGCCGCCCGCAGCCTCGATGCGAGAGGCATTCGCGTGAGCGACCGAGCGGTTGCGAAAGGGCTGCGCACGGTCAGCCTGCCGGCGAGAATCGAACGGATCGGCGAGCATCCGCTCATCATCCTCGATGCCGCGCACAATGTCGCCTCGATGGAATCGCTGGTGGCGACGCTCGCGCCGGCGACACGCGTTTTCCGTCCGACGGTGCTCCTCTTCGCTGCCAGCGCCGACAAACAGATCGCCGAGATGCTGGCGGTGGCGCGGAACCGCTTCGACCACGTTGTGCTCACCCGCTACGCCACCAACCCTCGGGCAGCGACGGTACCGCAGTTGGTGGAGGCCTGCCGTCGTGCTGGCCTGCCCTCGCCGCAGGTCGCGACGGCCCCGGCGGAGGCACTGCGGCTAGCGAGATCACTGGCCACGCCCCGCGGTCTGGTCTGCGTGGCCGGAAGTTTCTTTCTCGCCGCCGAGATTCGCGCGGTGATGTAGATTTCGGTCAGTCCCGATCGCGAATCGCGTCAACCGCCTTCGCCAGCACCGGGTCCACCCGTCGCGGCTGCGATGCCTGCGACTCTGGCTGCGTCGGCGCGGCCATTCCACCCTTCGGCGGCACCACGTCGCGCATCCGCCGCCATGCCTGCAAGGCCTCGATCTGCCTGCCGGTGGGGGTGAGCTCACAGCCGCGGTCGGGGCTCACACCCCAATCCGCATCGCTCTCATCGTCGTCGCTCCGCCGGTGGATGTTCATGCGACTGGGACGCAGGTACTCCGACGTGGTGAGCTTCAGCAGGCCGCTGCCGTCCGACAGCGGCATGATCGATTGGACGGTTCCTTTGCCGAACGAGCGGTTGCCAACCACGATCGCCCGGCCGTGGTCCTGCAGGCAGGCGGCTACCACCTCTGCCGCGCTGGCGGTGAGTCCGTCCACCAGCACGGCCATGGGAATGTCGCCGAGGGCGGCACCACGAGTGGCCCGCCGCACGTCGAGGGCCGCGGCGTCATCGCCGGATGGTCCGCCGTCACCGCCGCTTCGTCCGCCAACGGTGCGGCCTTTGGTCGAGACGATCACGCCATCGTCGAGAAAAACATCGCAGACGTCCACTGCGGCCGAGAGCAGTCCGCCCGCATTGCCGCGGAGGTCTAGTATCAGCACGCCACTGGGGCCCTGTTGCTTCGCTTCACCCTGCTGCTTCGCTTCACCCTGCTGCTCACGATCTGGCTGCTGCTCAGCCTGCTCTTTGGCATCGGCCAGACGACTTGTGATTGCTTCCACGGCGCGGTTGAGTTCGTCGGCGGTGCGCTCGCCGAAGCTGGTGATCCGAACGATCGCTGCCGCAGGCTCGCCTTCGATCATCCACTCCCACGAGCCGTCGTGGCGGCGCCGGTCGCCCAGCACGCTCTCTGTCTTGACCACCTCCCGCACCAGCGCGATGTCGCGAGCCGGCCCATCAACTGCCTCGTCCTCTGTCGACGCCGTCCATCGGGACGCGACGGAAAGGAGCACCGGCGCACCGGGCTGGCCCCGCAAACGTCGAAACGCCTCCGCGAGCGGCATCTGCAGGGTGGACATTCCATCGATGGCCAGGATGCGGTCGCCGGCGGCAATGCCGGCATGCCATGCTGGCGAGCCAAGCACGGGACTCACGACCGTGATGCCACGGTGGGATTCCGCCCTCGTCAGCTCCACGCCTATGCCGCCGAATTCCTGATCGAGCAGACTCTCCAGCTCGTCCCGACGGTCGCCGACAACGAAGGCGGAATGCTCGTCGAGTCTGGAAAACACACCCTCCATCGCAGCATCGAACAGGCTCTGCTGATCCACAGGCTCGAGATACGCGCGGTCGATCGCGCCGAGCACCTCGGCAAACCGCCGACCGTGGCCGGCGCGGTCGCGGGCCAGCCAGGCCACCACCGCAGTGACGATCATCATCAGCAGCACGAAGAGATTGCGTTTGGGCATGGCGGTGGTCGAGGCGGGCAGGATCAGTCGGCGGTGGAGGCGAGGGGATCGGCTGTCAGCATCTGTCCTTTGGCTACCACGGTCACGCCTTGCGGCGAAACCGTCAACCCCCGGGCGGCATCCTCCGCGTGGTCAAAGCCAATCGACATGCCGGACGGGACCCGGACGCCCTTGTCGATGATGGCACGACGCACCCGGGCGTGGCGGCCGATATCCACCCCTTCGAAGAGGATGCTCTCCTCGACCCAGGCAAAGCTGTTCACCCGCACGCCTGGGCCGATGATCGACCGGGTGACCCGGCCGCCGGAGATGATCGCCCCGGGACAGACGAGGCTGTCGGTGGCCTCGCCGCGGCGGGCGTCTGGCCCTTCGCCGGCGAAGACGAACTTCGGCGGGGGATAGGACGGATACTGCGTACGGATCGGCCACTGCTCGTCGTAGAGGTTGAGTTGCGGATCGACGTCGATGAGATCCATGTTGGCCTCGAAATAGGCGTCGATCGTGCCGACATCCCGCCAGTAGGCATCGCGCTTCCTGTTCTCATCGCGAAACGGGAAGGCATGCACGCCATGGGAGTCGATCACGGCGGGCAGCACATCGTGGCCGAAGTCGTGCCGGCTCGCGCGGTCGTGGGCATCCTCCTTGAGTCGCTCCAGAAGAAACGGCGCCGAGAAGCAATAGATGCCCATCGAGGCGAGGCACATGCCGTCGTTCCCCGGGATCGCGGGTGGATCGGCGACCTTCTCGCGGAAGGCCCTCACGCGGCCCGCCCCGTCAACCTCCATCGTGCCGAACTCACCGGCCGCCTCCCGGGGCACGGGCAGCGCGCCGATGGTCACGTCGGCACCGCTCTCCTCGTGCGCGTTGATGAGCGACTGATAGTTCATCTTGTAGATGTGGTCGCCGGCGAGCACGACCACCAGCCGGGGAGCCGCCATCTCGAGTGAGTAGATGTTCTGGTAAACGGCATCGGCCGTGCCGAGGTACCAGTTCTCGTCCACCCGTTGCTGCGGCGGCAGCACGTCGAGAAACTCACCGAGTTCCCGACAGAAGAAGCGGTGCCAGCCGACGTTGATGTGGCGATCGAGGCTGATGGCCTTGTATTGCGTGAGCATGAGCACGCGGCGCAGTCCGCTGTTGAGACAGTTCGACAACGCGAAGTCGACGATGCGGTAGTTGCCGCCGAACGGCACCGCGGGCTTGGCGCGGTCGCGCGTCAGCGGTTCGAGCCGTGCCCCTTTGCCACCGGCAAGCACCACCGCGACGACATCGCGGACCCGTTTTTGGTCCACGTTCTGGGAACGCATGAAAAACTCCTCTCCCGCAGGGCCGCCACCGTGCGGGGTCTCGCTTCCGTGGGTCGACCACGTCAGAACAGACTATACGCGGAACCCCCCTCTGGTGGCGATGCCGGCACTGCCCCCGGACTCCCGCGTTTTTCCAGGCCTCACTTCCAGGCCTCACCGAAAGCTCTGTTTTTCGCGGCGAAGCGATCTGGCACCGATCCGGGCCGGTCTTTACCCTCCCCACCGCTTTCCCGGCAGTTGCTGACGTTCGGATACGGCAGCGGCCCCGGTGTCCACCTGGAACCCACTGCCATGGCCAGCCGGTCAAAGGGCCACTCCCGCCGTGATCGCGACACAGACTCGGGCGATTCGCTCAAGCCGCTGGTGGTGCTCGTGCTGTTGGGCACGATCCTGTATGGCGCTTGGTCGGTCGTTAACAAGGGCCCCGGTGGTACGCAGGGCACGCCCGCGGAGCCCGTGAGGGCCGATCTGGCGTCGGCTCCCGCGTTTGCCCCGCAGGTCGATATTCCGGCCGTGTCGGCAGCTGCAACCGCAGCCACGCCCCAACTCCCGGCAGGGGCCACGCCATTCCCCAACACGTCATTCCCCAGCCCCGCAGGCCTGCCACCGGCGGCACCGGCGGCAGCAACGCCAACCGCAGCCGATGCCGCGCCAACCTATCTCAGCGCTGTTTCCGCGCCGCCGCCGCTGGCCGACCCAGCCGGCATGGCCGAGCTCACCTCACCACGGGCTGTTGGAAGCGTCGCTCCGCCAGCATCAGCATTTGCCCCGCCATCCCCGCCGCAGGCACCACCGGCTTCCAGCTTCCGCGGGGACGCACCGCCGTCGGCAGCCTTCGCGTCGGCGTGGGCCGATGCCCACGACAAGCTGGCTGCCGGCCGCTATGCCGAGGCGCTGGCAGTGCTGTCAACCTGGCATGACGATCCGTCGCTCGGCCTCGAGGAGAGCCAGCGGTTGGAGGACCTCCTCGGACAATTGGCCGGCACGGTGATCTACTCGCAACAAGACCTGCTGCTGCCGCCATATGTCGTTCAGCAGGGGGAGACGCTGCTGTCGATTGCTGCCCCGCTGGCGGTGCCGTGGCAACTGCTCGCCAAGATCAATGGCGTGTCCGATCCGGCCCGACTCGTGCCGGGAGAAACGCTCAAGCTCGTCCGCGGTCCCTTCGACGCCGTGGTGAGCGTGTCGCGACGGCGGCTCAGCCTGCAGGTGGGCGGCAACTATGCCGGCAGTTTCCCCGTGGTGGTGGGCAGGCAGATCCGCGAGCGTGTCGGCTCGGCGGTGCCCGTCGTCGCGGTTGAACCAGGCGATGCGCCGGCGGAACAGACCGGCCCAGCCACACAGGTGGCCTGGGCGCAGCCCGGTTCGAAGTCGATCGGGCTGGCGGATGGTCTGGCCATCGAAAGCGTCGCCGATCCGGCCACCGTCTCCGAAGACTCCATTCCGGGCACGAGTCTGATCGTCGCCGACCGCGACATCGCCGAGCTTGCCGACATCCTCGGCCAGGGCTCGCGAGTGCTCGTGCGGCAGTAACCGCCCACCAAGCCCGCAGCGCGGATTCCTCTCGCTGGCGCTTCGGGCTTGCATGGGAGTGGGCGCGATCATTCAAGCCCCCGCCATCCAAGCCCGCACCGCAAGCAAGGGAATGCGGGTGGCCTTACCCGCCCAGCAGTGCGGATGTCGCCCTCTGAATCGCTTCATCCACCGCCAGGGCGTCGGCCGCTTCGGCCACGATCCGCACGATCGGTTCGGTGTTGCTGGCCCTCACAAGCAGCCAGCCGCCCTCCCAGTCGAGCCGCAGGCCGTCGAGCCGGCTGGCGCGGGCCTGGGGAAACGCCCGCTCGATCCGGTCGATCGCTGTCGCCAGCGCAGGCCCCTGCAGGTCCGGCGACAGATCGACCTTCGTCTTCTTCATCACACACTGCGGGAGTGCCTGGGCCAGGCGCTCGATGCTCGTGATCCCCCTGCCGTCTCGCCCGCTCCCAGTTCCGCCGATACACATCCGCTCGAGCACGAGGGCCATCGCCACGAAGCTGTCGCGGACGAGCACCACCCGCGGATCGATCACGCCACCGTTCCCTTCGCCACCAAGGATGGCGCCGCAGGCGAGCATTGCATCAACGACGTTCGCCTCACCAACGGCCGACTCCTGACAGGGCACGCCGTGCCGCGCGGCGATCACCGCCGTCATCCCGCTCGTCGAGCAGTTGACCACGATCGGCCCCGAGCCTTTCGCCAGTGGGGCCTTCGCAAGCACCGCCTCGACGGCCAGCGCGAGCGTCGCCTCCTCGCCGATGTATCGCCCTTCGGACGTCGCGATCGCCAGCCGATCGGCGTCGGGGTCCTGGAAGAAGCCAATGTCAGCCTGCGCGAGGCGTATCCGGGGGAGCATGTCGGCGAGGTTGTCGGCTGTCGGCTCGGGCGTGTGTTCGAAGAGGCCGTCGGGTTCGCCCCCCTCGATCACGACCTCGCAGCCGAGATGCGCAAGCAGCGGCCGGGCCACCCGGCTGCCCGCACCGTGGCCCGAGTCGAGCCAGACCCGCGGCCGGCAGCGGCGGATCGCTTCGACATCAACCGTCTCCGCGACGAGTGCGATGTGGGCCGGCCCGCCATCGACGGTGCGAACGGTGCCCGCCTGCATGGAGACCTGTCCGGCCGTGTCTGTCGGAGAGCATGGCGTCCGAAATCCCTCGAGCACCACGGCGCCGGCGGCCGCCGGGAGCACGCGGCCCTCGCCAGAAAAAAGCTTGAGTCCGTTGTAGGGAGCGGGGTTATGGCTGGCGGAGATCTGGATGCCGCCGGCGGCCCGCTCCTGCCGCACGACGATCCCGACGGTGGGCGTGGCGGCGATGCCGCAGTCGATCACGTCGCGGCCCGATCGCGTCAGGTGTTCCGCGATGGCCGCCGCCAGCAGCGGCCCGGAGGTGCGGCCATCGCGACCGATCACGATCGGCCCGGGGGGCAGCGTCGCGGCGAACGCTGCGACATACCGGACGGCCACCTCGGGCGTGAGGCTGCCGCCCACAATCCCGCGAAGGCCAGAGACGCTGACGATCAGAATGTCGCGCGTCGGTTCACTGCCGGAGTTTCCCATGAGGCCTCACTGTGATGGTTCCAAGGTGCGATCGTGATCGTTGATTCTGGGTGGTGAAGCTGGCGGGGGCGGGAGTATAAAGCCGCAGGCCGAATTCAGCACGCAGATCGCCGACTGGATTGAGCACGCAACTCGTTATCTCGAACTTTCCGTACCGCAGGCCGGAGTTTTCCTTCCATGTCCACCGTCCCAGCCGCCTCCCACGCAGCCCGTCTCGCCGCCATCGATGCCGCCCACGCGGCCGGCACGATCACCGACCACTCCGCCCGCACGATGCGAGACTGGCTCACGCAGCCCCGCTATGCGGAGTTTGCCGGTGAGCTGGCGACGCGGATCGACCGGGCTGCCGCGGAGCCGGCCACGTGGAAGGAACTCGATGACGTCTACTGGACGGTGATCCCATTCGGCACCGGCGGCCGCCGCGGCCG